>JAVBYA010000399.1 GCA_030824295.1 Bacteroidota bacterium | reverse complement strand
CGGTCCAGATGTGTGCCGGCCACTTCACTCACCGCCGCTTTGTTGTCCGGCGAATGCGGTTTTGCAACGGTCGGTTCGATCTCTTTCACATTGAAGCGGTGGACGGAATGGTACTTCGCATCGTCATCATTATAGAAGCATTCGAACTGCTTGTCAGTGCGGGCGCGGACGTAATCCGTTGTGGTCTTGTCCGGCGCACAGATGCCGTTCTTCCCTCCCGCTTCGATCACCATGTTGCAGAGGGTCATCCGGTCCTCCATCGTCATGGCATCCACGGTGCTGCCGCAGAAATCCATCGCGCGGTACGTGGCGCCGTCCACACCGATCTTGCCGATCACCGCCAGGATGAGGTCCTTCGCCATCAGATACCGCGGCATCTCGCCGTCGAAGATGAACTTCATCGTCTCCGGGACCTTCACCCACAGCTTGCCGGTGCCGAGGACGAACGCTGCGTCCGTATTGCCAATACCCGTAGCGAACTCGCCGAATGCGCCGGCGGTACAGGTGTGCGAATCGGTGCCGAACAGCACTTCACCGGGACGTGTGAATCCCTCTTCCGGCATTGCTACGTGGCAGACACCTTTGTAGCGGTCGGTGCCGACATCGAAATAATGCGGAAGGTCCTGCTCCTTCGCGAAATCGCGGAGGATCTGGATGTTGCGGTTGGCGTGCATGTCCTTGGTGAAGATGTAGTGATCCGGGATCACGACGAGCTTCTCTTTGTCCCACACTTTTGCATCCTGCCCAAACTCCCGTTTGAAGATGCCGAAGGTTCCCGGACCGCACACGTCGTGCGTCATCAGTACGTCCACATCGATCCAGACGTTATCGCCGGGATTCACCGACGCGCGGCCGGAATGTTTTGCGAGGATCTTTTCAGTGATGGTCATAATATCCTTTAGTATATAGACTTCGGGAATCTTACAGACTTCCGATGTTAACGTTGAACTGTTGTTTGCGGAACCGTGCAGAGACCGCATGGTTGATGGCATTCACATATGCTTTCACACTTCCGGTGATCACATCCGTGCTCGCCGAGCGGCCGTTGAACACATAGCCGTCGATGGCGATCTTCACGAACACCTCGCCGATGGCATCTTGTCCCCACGAGACGGACTTGATGGAATAGTCGAGCAGCTCTGTTTTGATGCCGGTGATGCGTCCGATTGCGCGATAGGCGGCATCGACCGGACCGTCGCCGGTGGAGGAATCCTGGAAGAACTCCCCTCCCTTCCTCAATCCGACCGTCGCGGTCGGCACGACATTCACGCCGCTTGTCACCTGGAGTGTTTCGATCTTATAGGTCTCTTCCGGGGAGGAGAGTTCGTCCTGCAGGATGGCAACCAGATCGTCGTCGAACACCTGCTTCTTCTCATCCGCCAATGCGGAGAAGAGAGTGTACGCTTTCTCCAGCTCTTCGGTGGAGAGCTGATAGCCGAGCTCCTCGTACCGCTGCTTCAGTGCGTGGCGTCCCGAATGTTTGCCGAGCACCAGCGTGCTGTGCTTGATGCCGACGCTCGCCGGGGTCATGATCTCGTATGTGAGCGGATTCTTCAGCATCCCGTCCTGGTGGATGCCCGCCTCATGCGCGAACGCATTGTCGCCGACGATCGCCTTGTTCCGCTGCACATGCATTCCGGTCAATGATACCAGCAGTTTGCTGGACTTGTAGATCTCTTCCGTGACGATATTGGTGGTCGCCTTGAGCACCTCTCCGCGAGTGCGGATAGCCATCGCGATCTCTTCGAGCGATGCGTTGCCGGCCCGCTCGCCGATGCCGTTCACTGTGCACTCGATCTGCCGCGCACCGTTCATCACGCCGGCCAAAGAATTGGCGACCGCCAGTCCGAGGTCGTCATGGCAATGAACGCTCAGCACAGCTTTCGCGATGTTCGGCACACGCTGCGTCAACGCACGGATGATGGCACCGTATTCTTCCGGCACGGAGTAACCGACCGTATCGGGGATATTGATGACCGTTGCTCCTTCGGCGATGGCTGCCTCCACGATGCGGCAGAGGAAGTCGATATCGCTCCGGGAAGCATCCTCGCAGGAGAACTCCACATCGCTGCAGTACGATTTCGCGCGGCGCACGGCGGCGATCGCCTGGTCCAACACCTCTTCCCGCGATTTCTTCAGCTTGTACTTCAGATGGATGTCCGACGTGGCGATGAACGTATGGATGCGCGGCTGTGCAGCGAACTGCAGCGCTTCCCACGCACGGTCGATGTCGTTGAAGTTCGCACGGCAGAGTCCTGCCACCGAAACGGTGCGGACCTGCTTGGCGATCTCCTTCACCGATTCGAAGTCCCCTTCACTCGCGATCGGGAAGCCCGCTTCGATCACATCCACCTGCAGCCGTTCCAGCTGGCGCGCCATACGGATCTTCTCGTTGAAGTTCATACTGGCGCCCGGGGATTGTTCGCCGTCGCGCAGAGTCGTGTCGAATATAAAAATTCGGTCACTCATAGTAGCCTCAAAAAATTTGCAGCGGTCAGCAGTTAGGTTCTAGGCGTTAGCTCTTCCTAATACCTAAACGCTTTTATAAATGTTTGTTTTCCAGAGGTAAATACTTTCGGATCTCGTCCATCAGTTTGGAGAACTGCTCCGGCATCAAAGACTGTGCACCGTCCGAGAATGCCTTCTCGGGATTCGGATGCATTTCGATGATGAGTCCGTCCGCACCGACCGGCACCGCGGCTTTCGCCATCGGCGTGATGAGACTGCGGATACCGGTGCCGTGACTCGGATCGACGATGACCGGAAGATGCGACATCTCTTTCAGCGCCGGGACGGCGGTCAGATCGAACGTGTTGCGTGTGTAGTCCTCGAACGTGCGGATGCCGCGCTCGCAGAGAACGACATCGTAGTTCCCCTGGGACATCACATATTCTGCGGACATCAGCAGTTCCTTATAGGTGCTGGACATACCGCGTTTCAGCAGGACGGGACGCTTGGTCTTGCCGACCTCCTTCAGCAGCGCGAAGTTCTGCATGTTCCGCGCGCCGATCTGCAGCATGTCCGAATATTTCGCAACGAGCGCAACATCGCCCGGCGAGATCACTTCTGTTGCGAACGGCAGACCGGTCTTCTCGCGCGCTTCGGCAAGCAGTTTCAGTCCTTCTTCTTCCAGTCCCTGGAATGAGTACGGCGATGTGCGCGGTTTGAACGCGCCGCCGCGAAGCATCTGTGCGCCCGCTTTCTTCACCAGCTCTGCGCTGAGGATGATCTGTTCACGTGATTCCACGGAACAGGGTCCGGCGATCACCACGAACTGGTCACTGCCGATCTGCAGGTCCCCCACTTTCACGATGGAACGGGGTTTGGTCTCTTTGCTCGCCAGCTTGAACGGTTTCAGGATCGGAACGACATTCTCCACGCACTCCAGCGATTCCAGCTGCTGCAGCTGCGCTTTCCCCCGCTCGTCACCGACGCACGCTACGACGGTCCGTTCCTCACCGACGATCGGATGCGGTTTGAAGCCGTACTCCTTCACGCGCTCCAGGATATGTTCGTATTCTTCTTTCTTTGTTCCGGGTTTCAGGACGATGATCATGGTGCGCCTTCTATGCTTTCTTCTTTAAGAGGTGATAGGTGATGGAATCGACCAGCGCTTTCCAGCTGGCATCGACCACGTCGGACGAGACGCCGACGGTGTTCCAGGATGATGTTCCGTTCTTCGTTTCGATCAATACACGCACTTTCGCCGCCGTGGCGTTCTGCGAATCGAGCACGCGGACCTTGTAATCGGTCAGCTGGATATCTTTCAGCTCGGGATAAAAGCGTTCCAGGGCCTTTCGGAGCGCTTTATCCATCGCGTTCACAGGGCCGTTCCCTTCGGCGGCGGTGATCTCCGTATCGTCGCCGACCCGGACCTTGATCATCGCTTCGCTCCGCGCTTCGCTGTCGTTGGAATCCTTATGGATGCTGATCTTGAAGCGTTCCAGCTCGAACAGTTTCTTCATCTCGCCGGTATGCTTCTTCACCAGCAGTTCGAATGACGCTTCGGCATCTTCGAAATAGTAACCGTAATGCTCCATCGCTTTGAGCTCTTCCACCACCGCCTGCGCGGCCGGTGAGCGGTCGTCGATCTTCAGACCAAGCTCCTCCGCTTTATAGAGCACGTTGCTCCGTCCGGACAGATCGGAAACAAGCACGCGGCGGATGTTGCCGACCTGCTCCGGTTCGATATGTTCATACGTTTTCGGGGTCTTCATCACTGCGCTGACGTGTACGCCCCCCTTATGCGCGAACGCGCTCTCGCCGACGAACGCCATGTTCTTGCGGTGCTTCAGATTGGCGAGCTCGCTTACATAGCGGGAAAGTTCGGTCAGCTTTTTCAACTGTTCGGTTCCGACCGTTTCCGCATCCATCTTCAGCGCAAGATTCGGGATGATGGAACAGAGGTTAGCATTGCCGCAACGCTCGCCGTACCCATTGATGGTCCCCTGCACATGCACCGCCCCTTGCTGCACAGCTGCCAGCGCGTTCGCCACACCCAATTCACAGTCGTTGTGCGTGTGGATACCGACCGGCACCGACAGCTGCTGCTTCACTGCGGCGACCATCGCGGAGACTTCCCACGGCATCGTGCCGCCGTTGGTGTCGCACAGGACGATCACATCCGCGCCGGAAGATTGCGCCGCGAGGAGCGTCTTTACGGCATATGCCGCATCGGATTTGTATCCGTCAAAGAAATGCTCCGCATCGTACACGACCTCCTTGCCGTTCTTCTTCAGATAGGCGACGGAATCGGCGATGATCTCCAGATTCTCTTCCTCGGTGATCTGCAGCGCTTCTTTTACATGCAGCAGCCACGTCTTGCCGAAGATGGTCACCACCGGCGTCTGCGCATCGATGAGCGCTTTGATGTTCGCATCATCCTCCACGCGGTTCTTCGCGCGGCGGGTGCTGCCGAATGCGGCGATCTTGGCATGCGCAAAGCGGACGGTCCGTGCCTTCTCGAAGAACTCCATATCCTTCGGATTGGATCCGGGCCATCCTCCTTCGATGTAATCAATGCCGAACGCATCGAGCCGCTTGGCGATCTTGATCTTATCCTCGGCGGAGAAAGAGACTTCCTCTCCCTGTGTACCGTCCCGCAGTGTTGTATCGTATGTGAAGATCTTGTTTTTCATAGGTAATACTATTTCAAAATTGCAGGATTACAAAATTATGACGGCAAATTAATAGTGCAATGCTTCAATCTTGTAATTATGCAATCCAGCATTATTTTTTCCAATTTTCGGGCCGCAAACCGCGCACGGCCTCTCCCGCTTTCCACATCTCGGAGTTCTTCCATTCGTCCAGCTCCTTCTGCAGCGTGGCACGGTAGTCCGGCGCGCTGGTGGAATCGAGGACGCGTTTTGTTTCCACACCGTACTGCACGTCGCGGTAGAGCAGTTCAAAGAGCGGACGGTTCGCTGTTTCGAATTTCTTTGCCCAGTCCAACGCACCGCGCTGTGCGGTAACGGAACAGGCGGCGAACATCCAGTCCATGCCGTACTTGCCGACAAGCGGATAGAGACTCTGCGTTGCTTCTTCCACCGTTTCGTTGAACGCTTCGCTCGGCGAGTGTCCCATCTGCCGCAGCACGTCGTACTGCGCTTTCATCAATCCGGCGATGGCGCCCATCAGCACGCCGCGTTCGCCGGTCAGATCGGAGAGCACTTCTTTTTCGAACGTTGTTGGGAAGAGATAGCCGGAACCGATGGCGATACCGCACGCAATGGCCCGTTCACGCGCCTTACCGGTTGCATCCTGGAATACCGCGAAGCTGGCGTTGATGCCGCTGCCGGCCAGGAAATTGCTCCGAACGGTCCGTCCGCTCCCTTTCGGGGCGACCAGCACCACATCCACATCGGCCGGGGGGATGACGTTCGTCTGATCTTTGAAGACCACGGAAAAACCGTGGGAAAAATAGAGCGCTTGCCCCTTTTTCAGGTTCTTTTTGACCGTTTCCCACTGCTGCTTCTGTCCGGAATCGGAGAGCAGATACTGCACGATGGTCCCTTTGCGGATCGCTTCTTCGATGTCCGGAAAGAGGTTCTTCCCTTCCACCCAGCCGTCACGGACAGCATCGTCCCACCCTTGTCCCCCTTTGCGCTGCCCGACGATCACGTTGATGCCGTTATCGCGCATGTTCAGGGATTGTCCGTACCCCTGCGGACCGTAGCCGATAATGGCCACCACTTCGTCCTTCAGGAATGCTTTTGCTTTCTCGAGCGGATATTCTTCGCGGGTGACGACCTCTTCAACAGTGCCGCCAAAATTGATCATTGCCATGATGCTGTTCCTTCTTAATAATGAATGATGATCGGTATCGATTTCGTTGCTGCGGTGAATGGGAACTTTGCGTCGTCGAACTTCGGCGGACCGAACGATCCTTTCGCATCGTTCGAAGCGCCGTACCCTTCCTTCGGCATGCCGTACCAGCTCCGGTCCATCTTGTCGTTCATATTTTCGTCATGATAGACCGCCACACCGTATGTTCCGTCCGGCACGCCGTCGAATGTCACTTCCATCGACGCACCGGTGACCGGCACTTTCTTTGCTTTGAACGCCTTGTCCCGTTTTGTCGGGAAGTCGTCGGCATTATTATAGATGAAGATCATCACTTGTCCTGTCGTTTCGCGGAGACCGGTGATGGAGACCGTCATCGTGTGTCCGGTCTGCGCGGTGAGCGTGTGCATCACTGTGATCGTCAAAATGAGGAGGAAGAGTCGTTTCATGGCAGATCCTTTTATGGATGCATCTCGATCTTGATCGTATCGCGTTTTCCCGTCACAGTGAACCGCGCTTCATCGAAGCTTGGCGGTGTGACGCTGTTGATATTGTTGGAGATCCCGTACTCCTCATCCGGCAGACCGAACCAGTCGGTATCCATCACATTGTTCGAATTCTCGTCGTGCACCACGGCGATCGCGTACGGTCCGAGCGGCAGACCGTCCAGACTGATGATGAGCGATGAAGAGGTCACCTTTGCCGTCTTCCAGCGGAATGCTTTCTCCGGCTGCGTCGGAAAACCATCGGCAGATCTGAACAGACTCAGCAACACCTGTCCCGTCGGTTCCTTGATCCCGTTCAGCTGCACGACGATGCTGCTGCCGCTCTTCTGTTGAGCGATGAGCATCTGCACAGACATCAGCAGAACGAGAATGAAGGAATATTTCATTGCACTTTTCATTGTCGATTTATCACGGAAGTGATGATACGCCCATCAGGAATTTGTCCACACTCTTCGCTGCCTTGCGTCCCTCGCTGATGGCCCACACCACGAGCGACTGACCGCGGCGCATATCACCCGCGGAGAAGATGCCCGGGATGGAACTCATATACTCACGGTCTGTGGAGACATTGCCGCGCGCATCGAGCGCCACGCCGAGTTCGTCCAGCAGTCCGTTCTTGCTCGGACCGTTGAAGCCCATCGCCAGCAGTACCAGGTCCGCATCCAGCGAGAATTCCGAGCCGGTGACCGGCGTGAAGTTCGGCGGAGGACCGACGCGCACCGCATGCAGCTTCGTCACATTGCCGTTCGCATCACCTTCGAACCGCGTGGTGGTCAATGCCCAGTCCCGTATGCCCCCTTCTTCGTGCGAACTTTCCGTGCGGAGCTGCAACGGCCACTGCGGCCACGGGGTGGATGTCGCACGTTCCAGCGGCGGTTTCGGCATGATCTCGAACTGATGGACCGATGCCGCTTTCTGACGAAGACTGGTGCCGAGACAATCCGCGCCGGTGTCGCCGCCGCCGATGATCACCACGCGTTTGCCGGTGGCGATGATATCCTTCACCGGATCGGTCTTGTCCCCCGCATTGCGGCGGTTCTGCTGCGGCAGGAACTCCATCGCGAAATGGATCCCTTTCAGTTCGCGGCCCGGCACGTTCAAATTGCGCGGGGATTCGGCACCGCCGCACAGCACGATGGCATCGTAGGAACGGCGCAGCTCCTCCACAGAGATGGTCACGCCGACATTCGTATTGGTGGTGAAGACGATCCCTTCCGCCTGCAGCTGTGCAATGCGGCGGTCCAGCAGATGCTTCTCGAATTTGAAATCGGGGATACCGTAGCGGAGCAATCCTCCCACGCGGTCGTTCTTCTCATAGACTGTCACGCGGTGACCGGCACGGTTCAGCTGCTGCGCAGCGGCGAGTCCGCTGGGACCGGAACCGATGACAGCGACCGTCTTTCCGCTCCGTTTTTTCGGCGGCTCCGGTTTGATCCAACCGTTGGAGAACGCATGCTCAATGATGGTCCGCTCCACCACTTTGATGGTGACCGGCGGCTCGTTGATACCCAGGACGCAGGACGCTTCACACGGGGCGGGACAGACATTGCCGGTGAATTCAGGGAAATTGTTGGTGGAATGCAGCACACGCACTGCTTCTTCCCACCGGTCCTTATAGACAAGATCGTTCCAATGCGGGATAACGTTCGAGACCGGACAGCCGGTCTGGCAGAACGGCACGCCGCAGTCCATACAGCGCGACCCCTGCGTCTTCACATTCTCTTCGGCGAACGGCTGATAGACATCGCGCCAATCCTCAAGTCGCTCACCGACAGCACGTCGCTGCGGCACCTCCCGTTTGAATTCCAGGAATCCGGTCGGTTTACCCATTCACTGCCTCCTGCTGTTTACGTGCGGCATTCAGTACGCGTTTATAGTCATGCGGGAACACTTTGACGAATTTTGTGCGGTACTCCTCCCATCCGTTCAGGATCCTGTCACCTCGGCGGCTGCCGGTATGCGCCACATGTTTGCGGATGAGTTCCTTCACCTTCGCTTCATCGTCCGGTGTCAATGCGTCCAGATCCACGATGGACCTGTTGCACATCTTCGCCGCGAACTCACCGTCCTCGTCCAGCACGTACGCGAATCCGCCCGACATCCCTGCAGCGAAGTTCTTGCCGGTCCTGCCGAGCACAACAACCACGCCGTTCGTCATGTACTCGCAGCCGTTCGCACCGACCGATTCCACAACGACCGTTGCGCCGGAATTGCGGACCGCGAAGCGCTCCCCTCCTTTGCCGGAGAAGTATGCCTCGCCGCTCGTGGCACCGTAGAGCACCACGTTGCCGACGATGGAATTATCCTCCGGAACGAAGGTGGAATTCTTCGGCGGCGCGATGATGATGGTGCCGCCGGAGAGACCTTTGCCGACGTAATCGTTCGCATCCCCTTCCAGTTTCAGCGTGACCCCTTTGGAGAGGAACGCGCCGAAGCTCTGTCCGGCAGAACCGGTGAAGTTGATGGTGATGGTATTCTCCGGCAGTCCTGCTGCGCCGTAGTATTTGGCGATGCGTCCGCTCAGCAATGCGCCAACCGTGCGGTGCACGTTGCGGATGGGAAGTGACAGTTCGACCGGCTTCTTCTCTTCGAGCGCCGGCTTCGTCTGTTCCAGTAATTGATAGTCGAGCGCTTCGTTCAGTCCATGGTCCTGAGAGATGGAGCAGCGCCGACCGATGCGCAGCGGCACCGTCGGCTGATGCAGGATGGCGGAGAGATCGACGCTCTTCGCTTTCCAGTGGTCCACATCCTTCCGCTGCTGCAGCATGTCCACGCGGCCGATCATCTCGTCGATGGTGCGGAAGCCGAGCTTCGCCATGATCTCGCGGACCTCATCCGCGATGAAGAAGAAGAAATTGATGACATGCTCCGGTGTCCCGGTGAATTTCTTCCGGAGCTCCGGGTCCTGCGTCGCGATGCCGACCGGACAGGTGTTCAGATGGCATTTGCGCATCATGATGCATCCCATCGCGATGAGCGGTGTGGTGGCGAATCCGAACTCCTCCGCGCCGAGCAATGCGGCGATCACCACGTCGCGGCCGGTCTGCAGCTTGCCGTCCGTCTGCAGCCGCACACGGCTCCGCAGGTCGTTCATTACCAGCACCTGCTGAGTCTCAGCAAGACCGAGCTCCCACGGTACGCCGGCATGCTTGATGGAGGTAAGCGGCGATGCGCCGGTACCGCCGTTGTCGCCGCTGATCAATATCATATCCGCATGCGCTTTCGCCACGCCGGCTGCGACCGTTCCCACGCCGACCTCGGAGACAAGCTTCACGGAGATTCGGGCGATAGGATTGACGTTCTTCAGATCATAGATGAGCTGCGCCAGATCCTCGATAGAATAGATGTCGTGATGCGGCGGCGGCGAGATGAGTCCCACGCCGGCGATGGAATGCCGCGTCTTGGCGATGACGGAATCGACCTTGAATCCCGGCAGCTGTCCCCCTTCACCCGGCTTGGCTCCCTGCGCGATCTTGATCTGGATCTCGTCCGCATTCACCAGATAGTTCGCCGTCACGCCGAAGCGTCCGGACGCCACCTGTTTGATCGCACTGCGGCGCAGGTCCCCGTTCGCATCGCTGCGGAACCGTTCCTCGTCCTCTCCCCCTTCGCCGGTATTGGACTTGCCGCCGATGCGGTTCATCGCCACGGCGATCGTCTCGTGCGCCTCTTTACTGATGGAGCCGAAGGACATCGCGCCGGTAACGAACCGTTTCACGATCTGTTTCGCCGGTTCCACATCCTCGATGTGGACGCTCCGGGTCCCTTCTTTGAATTCCATCAGTCCGCGCAGCGTGAAGAATTCGCGGCTCTGGTCGTTCAGCACCGCAGTGAATTCCTTGAACGTCTTGAAATCGCGCTTGCGCACCGACTGCTGAAGCTTGGTGATGGTCGTGGGATTAATCAGATGCCGCTCGCCGTTCACGCGGTAGTGATAATTCCCTCCCAGGTCCAGTTCCGTTTCCGCATTGGAGAAGGAGTGATATGCGAATTCATGCTTCCGGCGCGCCTCTTCCACCAGTACATCCAGTCCGATCCCTTCGATGCGGGAAGAGGTGCCGTTGAAATATTTCTCCACCAGGCTTTTGTTCAGCCCGATCACTTCAAAGATCTGCGCACCGCGGTAACTCTGCAGCGTGGAGATCCCCATTTTGGAGAAGACCTTCAGCAGTCCTTTGCCGACCGCCTTCTTATAATTCTTGATGGCGTATTCCGCCGTGACATCCTTGGAGAGACGCCCTTTGTTCGCCAGGTCCTCGATGGTCTCGATCGCCAGGTACGGGTTGACGGCGCTGGCGCCGTATCCGATGAGCAGACAGTAATGCATCACCTCGCGCGGTTCGCCCGATTCCACCACGAGCGCCACCTGCGTGCGGGTCTTCTCGCGGACAAGATGATTGTGCACCGCTGTCAGTGCCAGCAGACTCGGGATCGGCGCATATTCCTCATCCGAACCGCGGTCCGAGAGGATAAGAATAGAGTAACCGGATTCGATGGCAAGCGAAGCACGGCGGCAGAGTCCTTCCAGTGCGCGCTCCAGCTCCTGCTCTCCCCCGTTCACACGGAAGAGCATC
>JAVBYA010000451.1 GCA_030824295.1 Bacteroidota bacterium | reverse complement strand
TCGTTGTCTGCAACTCCGGTGATAGCATACACATCGGTAGCCTCCACACGGTTGAACAGGTTGGTCGCATCTGCGAACAGGGTCAGCGTCAATTTGCTGAAGCTGCTGCCGAACACAGATGAGAGCGGAATATCACGGCTGATGCGCATATCGGTCTGGGTGAATGAGGGGCGGCGTGCACCGTTGAACTCACCGACCTGACGGCCGTAATAATCGATACGAGTATACGGCGTTCCGGTCTGGAACACTGTCGTGAAGTTCAAATTGGTGTTCTCCAGGAAATGCACTCCGCCGATCGCCGGACCTTCATCCTCGCGGACCACGAAATCCAAGATGAAATTGATCACATGACGACGATCGAAATCAAGATAGTAATCGGTCAGCGGATACACGCGGTTCTCGCCGGTATACGGATCCGGCGGGCCGTTGGTCACGAGCTGATAGTTGGTGGTCACGCTCGATGCAGTCCCTTTGGAGATCGAATATGCATACGAGACCTGTGCACGCCAGAAGTTTGCCAGCTGTTTACGCAGACTCACTTCAACACCGCGCGAGTTACCATACTCACTGGTGGTATACATCGTGAACGAACTCGGCACTGCCGGAACGAACGTTACGCCTTCGATATTATAGAGATCTTTATAATATGCCGTCGCATCGATCACAAACAGATCGGTGAGCTGGTTAGCGTAACCGATCTCGAACGCTTTTGTGCGCTGCGGATCGAGATCCGGGTTTCCAAAGATCTGGTTACCGCGGGACAGGTCGTAGGTGGTGATGGATTCATACAAACGGGTCAACACCGGCTCCTGCATGTACCAGCCGTAGTTCAAATTGAATTTCGACCGTTCGGACAGCGGGAACGAAACGCCAAAACGGGGGCTGATCTGCGATTTCATCGGAACATCCGTGGTGACAGGCGGATTGCCCGGTTTCAGGATGTTTGCGATCTTGCTCGCCTGGGGATCGAGATAATCATACCGGAGACCGGCATTCACGATGATACCCTGGTATTCCAATTTATCCTGCACGAATGCATACCCCTGAATCGGTGCATATTCATATTTGTCATCGAACGGGTTCGCATCCCACGGCAGACTATTATACTCGCGGAACACATTATGCGCCTTCACTTCGAAACCGGTCTTGATCAAGTTGTTATTATCCACCTGACTGGAGATCGTTCCGCCGAGTGAGTAGTATTCCGATTTCCGGTTCTGCAGCGTGCGGTCATTCCCGAAATTGATGAACGAGATAACGCTTGCCGTGCTTCCGCGGACGCCGTACGGGTTCTGGTTACCCTGACTGTAGGACGATCCCTCACGTTTGCCGGTAATGGGATTGATACCGAAACCGCTGTTCCCTACCGGGGCGTAGCGATCGATGATACCATCGTTGTCTGCATCAACGATCCCATACATCTCGAAGGAATCGAACAGCATATTGTAATCATTTGCTTCATTCTTCTTCCCTGAATTGAACTCCTGGGAGAAGTACGACACCGTCGCTTCGTAGAATGTCGCGTTGCTCAGCGTATGCGATACACGGGTGAAGAACTGATTGTTCGACTGCATGAAGCTCGGCTGCTGGGTGTAATCACCATAGAGCCATGTCCAGGATGAATTCTCCCATAATGCCTTACCGCTGAATCCGCTGACGGACAATTTGATCTCATCCGTCGGGTTGGATGTCACTTTCAAGTTCACCGAACGTTCTGCGAACCGGTCGTGCGGACGCTTGCCGATGTTGCGGCCATTGGGGTCAAGGAACGCATAGTTATCGCCCCGGAACTGCGTATACTCGCCTTTGCCGGCCATAAAGAAACGCGTGCGGGCTCCGATCGGAATTCCGCCGCCGAAACTGAACTCGAACAGGTTCTGGTTCTTTCCGTTCAGCTTGTACCCTTTGTCGGAGGAGCCGTTCAGTTCTTCCACATCACGTTTGTATCGGAACGTTCCTTCATAGACTTCCGTGCTTCCTTCTTTGGTGATGGAGTTGATCACACCGCCCTGTGCGTTACCGTACTCTGCAGTGAACCCGCCAGTGATGACCTGCACTTCTTCGATCGCAAGGTTCGAGACCGTGGGGAAGATACCGCCGGTGAATCCGACCTGCGGGTCGCTCACCTGAAGACCGTCCACCTGAAGCACGTTGTCGGTATTACGGCTTCCGCGGAAGTTCACACCGTTCACCACGCCCACCGTCAGAGCAACCAGGCCCTGGATGTTCTCGCGGGGAAGCGCGCGGATCTCGTTCGCATTCTGCTTCCGGATCGAACCGGTCACTGATTTGTCGACCAGGGGTCTCTCTGCGGTGACGACCTGTTCCTTCAATTCCACAGCGGATGACGCGAGGATCGCATCCATCTTCGTGGTCGCATCGACGCTGATCTGCACATTTTTGAACAGTGCCGATTGATACCCGATCGCCGAGACGCGGATAGTATATGTTCCCGGCGGGATATTCAGGATGAAGTAGTTGCCTTCGATGTCTGCAGCAGAACCGAAGTTCGTGCCGACGATCACGACACTCGCGCCGATGATCGGCTCCTTCGTATCCTTGTCGATGATATTACCGGCAAGTTTACCGGTGATACCTGCAAACAGAGTACTGGTCCCAAGCAAGATCAGAACCAGTGCCGAAGAAAATAAAGTCTTTTTCATATTTTCCTTCTTTAAATAGTTGATTGTGGGGTTGGTGTTCAACATTCATGACGCAGAAGACGCCGATCGCCCCGCAAAGGGCGACCGGCGTGAACAACAGTGAAGATTACTTCACGAGGACCATCTTCTTGGTCTCGACATAGGAACCGGACTGCAGTTTGTAGAGATACACGCCCGAAGCAAGCTTCGAACCGTCGAAATCAACAAAATACACGCCAGCTTCTTTCTGACCGTTCACCAGTGTAGCAACTTCCTGACCGACCATGTTGTAGACCTTCAGGGTCGTCAACGCGTTCGCCGGGATGGAGAACCGGATGTTCGTGGTGGGGTTGAAGGGGTTCGGATAGTTCTGGGTCAGGTTGAAGGAACCTGCAACCATTCCCTGTTCTTTCCGTACACCAACGAGCATATCTTTGGAGAAGTATACACCGTTCGGGAACGACGCAACATCATACGTCGTATAGTTACCCTGATCCAAGAGAGCCTGGCTGCGGAAGAAGAATGCTTCGCCAGCGCTGTTCAAGTTCGGTGCCATGTGCACCAACTGATCGTTGATGGTGGGGGTATTCGTACGGTTGACCGGAGTCGTCCAGCCTGAACCCGCTTTCCAGGTCGAGGTCCAAACGTCAGCGATCGGAAGCGAATCAGCATAGGTAGCGCCGCGGCCGTCTTCGATCCATTTTGCAGCAAGGGTCTTGCCGTCAACGGAAAGAGCAAGCATGTTCTCAGTACGGGTCTGATCCAATGTGCCGTAGGAGTAATTGCGGTGTTCAGCCAGGTCGCGAACTTTCGTTGCGGTCCAGCTTCCGCCTGCTGCTTTATAGTAATGGAAGACGCTCCATTTGTCGGGGCTGGCAAGGGTATCGATCTCGGTGACGAGCCAATGGTAACCGCCATTTGCATCGACTGCGAAGTCATTACCAATGCGGCGATAGCCGTTGTTCGTTGCATATGCCGGCGTCAGTGCAGCACGCGGAATGATGTCGAACTCGGACCAGGTCGCACCGCCGTCGGTGGATTTGGAGATACCAAGCGTGAATGCACCCGTATCCGGAGCAACTGCTGCTGCGAACTGTGCATAGACGCCAACGTAGAAGTTGCCGCCCTGATACACAACGCCGCTAGCGTCATCAAGGTTCGCATTGTAGAATTTCGCAGCACCCATCTGAGCCGGGTCGGATTTTGTGAATGTCACACCGTCTGTCGTGCGGAACACCGACATGTGGCCATTGTCAGAGAAGTTGCTGGCAACGAACACGAAGTTGGACGAACCGTACACAGAACCGGAGGTCATCTGGGAGCTCCACGGAACACCGGCAGAGTCGATCGAAGCAAGCGGGGAACCAGCGCCCACACCGGGATCGGTCGAATAAATCATACCACCGAACGCACCGCCGACGAGCAGCGGGAACACAGCCTGAACAAGCACGCTGTCTTTATCAGCAGCTTTGGACGGGTTGTGCAGTGCGATGGAGGGATAACGACCGTTGGTGTTTCCGGCAAGTCCGCCCTGCAGAGGACCGACTTTGTTGCCCCACGTGGTGCCGCCGTTGGTTGAGTATGCATACAAGACCTGTCCAGAAACTGCGCGGCCACGATGAATGATGACGACGGAGTTGGAGTACGGATCGTATGCGATCGGGTTCACGTTGATGTTGCCCGGACCGAAACCGTTCGCCTGTGAATCGACAAGCGTGTAAGTGATCAAAGCACTCTGATTACGATCATCAACTTTGAAAACATCCGACGTAGCCGGATTGTCGATCTTCGCCATCGGAACTTTCTTGGTACCGGCAACTGCCGATACTGACAATACTAACAGTGCAACCAAAAAGTAACGGAAGTTTTTAGACATTGCTGCCTCCTAATGTAGATGTGTGTTTTGTTGATTAATGCTGCTGAACGTGTGCGCTTTGTCACTCTCCTTTCCGCGCGTTTTTATTGTTGAGAAAAAGAGTATTAAAAGAAATTAAAGCATTATAATTACTTTGTCAAGTTACACAACTGAATTAGTCGGCAAGGAATGGCGGTCGCCAGTGTGCCGATTTTTTTGGCCTGGTAGATGAGGAGTTCGACGAGGATCGTCGCTGCAATGAAGAGTGTACCAAATTGATTCGATTCGAGTACTTCCGTTAAATATAGATAAGAAGCGTTGAATTGAATATAAAGACAGCAGAACCAATTGTCAAGCGTCACATTCCGTGTGCCCTTGTTTTATATAGTGTTTTCATACCTGCCCCTATCCCCCACAGACCTCCTGAGGTCCCAGTATTTTGTCACGAATCAGCGCATTCCGTCCCAATTCCCCGCAATTTCATCCCAAATCCGTTTTCCGGACCTTTTGAAATAGGTATACTATGACAATCAACAATGAACGTCCTTCAATCAACAGCTGGGAGGTACATATGAAACTCAACAAAAAAGAGGTCGCTCAAAACCTGCGTCTCTTCGGGTACAAACGGTATGGAACCATGAAAAAATTCGCCGAAGCACTCGATATGAATCCTTCAACGCTGTATTCCGGATATCTTAACGGCCGGAGTCTGCCAGGTCCGGTGCTGCTGGTGAAGTTGATCGATCTTGGATGCAATATCAATTGGCTGCTCACAAGCCGAGAGACTCCATTTACGAACGAGCGTCAGGCTTCGGCCCACATCGTTTCCGAAGATGTCCAACCGCATCGGACGATCGCTTTGCATACACCGCCGGCACCGCCGGCATTTGGGAATACCAAGACACACAATGTCCGTTTTGCAGATGGACGCCGATAGATTCTGCACTTGCTTTCTTCGCAGAGGAAAGTGACATTGACTCTGCTCGAACCACCGCATGATGACCACACGAACATATTGGCAGACATACCGGACCGAATTACTTTTTTATTTCGGATTCCTGACCATGCTGGGGGTCGCATTCTTCTTTCAGGCGATCTATGCTGATTCATACGATGTCACTGCACCGGCCCCAACCTCGAATGAGGTCATCAACGTCCTCGTTGACCGATTGGCTGCTGCTTATCTCTGGCTGGTCCTCACCCCGGCGATCATCTGGAGTGCCGAGTGGATATCCAAACGCTCCCTTCCGTTCATCGTCACCGTTGGAATGCACTTTGCCGCCGGGATCTTCTTCACCTTCATCCACATCCCCATTTATATCTCCTACATCTATGGTATCCATTCTCTGATCCCGTGGATGTATTCGGGCATCTTCGAAAAGATGGCAGATGTGTCGTACCTTGATTACGTGATATCGTCATTATCCCGCGTCAATCATGTGTACCGACTTCTCTATTACAGCATCATCATCGCCATCCATTTTGCATTCGACTATTTCAGGAAGTTCTCTGAACGTGAGCTGCGCGCTTCCCAGCTGGAAGTTCAGTTGAAGGAAGCACAGATACGAACGCTTCATCAGCAGCTTCAGCCGCATTTCCTTTTCAACACACTCAACGGCATCTCATCGTTGATGTATTCCAGCGTAGACCAGGCCGATAAGATGCTGACGTACCTCGGCGACCTGCTGCGGATCTCGCTGGAGCGGATGAATGTTCCGGAGGTCCCGTTGAAGGATGATATCGCATTCATTGAACGGTACTTGCTCATTGAGAAGACACGCATGGGAGACCGATTGATCGTTAAGACCAATTTCCAGCCCGACACACTCGATGCTCTGGTACCGTGCATGATGGCACAGCCTCTGCTGGAGAATGCGATCAAACACGGCGTTGCCCCGCACAGCAGGACGGGAACGGTCATTGCCTCCTCCTGGCGGGTCGCCGAAAAACTCTTCCTGCAGATAGAGGATGACGGCCCCGGTTTCACTGCCCCATTGGAGCAAAACCTAACCAAGGGCTACGGGATCAAGAATACCCTCGACCGGCTCTCTATATTATACGGCCAGAACTACTCTCTCACCTTCTCCAACAAGGAGAACGGCGGATTACGTGCAACTCTTTCCATCCCCTACCGTATGCTCACGGATTGAATTCCGATCGATGTGAACACCATTCCGCGTCATGCATGGGAATGGTCCGTTAACTCCAGGAAGAATTGTCAGCCGGCAGCAACATCGATCCCATGGAAAAAAGGAGAATCAATGGATAAGAAGCACTTCTCGCGGTCGACCGCATTCAAGATCCTCCTGCCTCTCATCATCGCCGTGTCGATCATCGCCATAGTGAAGGGCGAAATTTCGTTCGGACACTGGATCCATGCAATGATCCATTGAACAAACAGCGCCACGTATGCACCCTCTCCGTCCATATCTCCTTCCGGCATTGACCGTCAACTGGTCGACCACCCTCACACAATGGAGCAGCACATGATCCGTGCGATCATCGTGGATGATGAACCTCTCGCCCGCGAAAAAGTTCAGCTCTTCGCCAACGATGAACCCGATATCGAGATCGTTGCGGTCTGTGCCAATGGTCAGGAAGCGTTGGACGCCATCCTCCGCTTGACACCGGATCTGATGTTCCTGGACATCCAGATGCCGGAAGTGAGCGGATTTGAACTCCTGCAACGGCTTCCACCGGATCGGCTTCCCGGGATCATATTCATCACTGCGTACGATGAATTCGCTCTGCGGGCTTTCGAGTTCCACGCATTGGACTATTTATTGAAACCGTATGACCGCGACCGGTTCCGGTCCGCTGTAGAACATGCCCGCACTGCCATCGCTGCCCGCCCTACACCTGACATCACCGCCGAGCAGATCACCGCGCTGCTGCAGTCGTTGAAACGACCTGCCGCAACGCTGGACCGCTTGATCGTGAAAACGAACGGCAGGATCATCTTCCTGCGGACGGAGGAGATCGATTGGATGGAAGCGGCGGGGAATTACGTGAAACTCCATGCCGGCCCGGAGACACATCTGCTGCGTGAGACGATGAACAATCTGGAAGAGCAGCTGGACCCGCGATTCTTCATCCGTATCCACCGCAGCACGATCATCAATATCAACAAGATCAAAGAACTGCAGCCGTACTTCAACGGCGAGTACACCGTAACATTGATGAACAATACGACGCTCATTCTGAGCCGCGGTTACCGTGATAACTTCACGAGTGTCCTTGGAAAGCCGCTTTAAAATACGAAACCCCCGGTCTCCCGGGGGCTCGGTGTTGCCTTTCTTCCATCCTCTTACAGCACGACCACCTTTGCATTGAACACGCCGTCCAGAGCCGCGACCTTTTGCAGCACGGATTCCGGAATGGGAGAATCGACGTTGATGACCGTCAGTGCCCGTTCGCCGATCCCCGATCGGCCTAACGACAGTCCTGCAATATTGATGTTCGCTTCTGCCAGAAGTGTGCCGACCTTTGCCAGCATACCGGGCCGATCGATGTTCGTATAATAGAGGAAGGTCCCTTCCGGCGTCCCTTCGATCGAGTACTTATCCAATCGGACGAACTTGAGATGCTTGCCGCCGAATACCGTTCCGGCGAATGTGCGCTGCTCTGCATCGCTCACATATCCGATGGTGAGCAGATTGGCATAATCGTTCGAATCGGTCGTTCGCTTCTCACTGATGCGGACGCCCATGGATTGTGCCAGGACCGGTGCGTTGATGTAATTGACCGGCTGACTCATCAGTTTCGAGAACAGTCCGCGCAGGACACCGGCTTTGATCAGCTCTGAGTGTTTCTGCAGCAATTCTCCTGTGAGTTCCACGGAAAGTTCTTTGAGCTGACCTTTCATCACTTGCGCCTGCAGCGCACCGAGCTTTTCTGCGAGCAGAAGGTACGGTTTGATCTCGTTCGGTACGCCGGCCTGCAACGCAGCAGCGTTCACTGCGCCGACGATACCACGGTCCTTCAGTGCATCGGCGATCTGTTCTGCGATCTGGATAGCCACTTTCTCCTGTGCTTCTTCCGTCGATGCACCGAGATGAGGTGTCGCCACTACTTTGGGATGCTTTGCCAGAGTGAAATCTTTCGGCGGTTCCTCTACGAACACGTCCAGCGCTGCACCGGCCACCTGGCCGCTGTCCAGCGCTTTCAGCAATGCCGCTTCATCGATGATGCCGCCCCGTGCACAGTTGATCAGGCGGACACCCTTCTTGCATTTTGCGATCGATTCATCATTCAGCAATCCGCGCGTCTCATCGCTCAGCGGCGTATGTACGGTGATGAAATCAGAACGGCGGTAGATCTCCTCGAGCGGTACCAACTCCACATTCATCTTTGCGCCGACCTCCGGCCCGAGCACCGGATCGAATCCGATCGTGGTCATACCGAATGCCTGTGCACGAAGAGCGACCTCACGGCCGATCTTGCCCATGCCGACGATACCGAGGGTCTTCCCGTACAGTTCGGTGCCCATGAATTTCTTCCTGTCCCAGCGGCCTGCGACCAGGCTTGCATGTGCATTCGGGATGTTCCGTGCGACAGCCATCAGCATGGAGAACGTATGTTCTGCCGTCGACAGTGTATTGCCGCCCGGAGTGTTCATGACGATGATCCCTTTGCGGGATGCTGCCGCGGAATCGATGTTATCGACCCCGGCGCCGGCCCGTCCGATCACTTTCATGGATGTCGCTTTTTCTATGATGTCCGCCGTGACCTTTGTTCCGCTTCGTACCACCAATGCGGCATATTCGTGGATGATGGCTTTGATCTCCTCGGCCGGTAGTCCCGGTTTGAGGTCAACATGAAACCCTTCGCGGGTCAGAATGTCCACACAACTTTGTTCAATTGGATCGGTGATGAGAATCTTCATAGTACCATCCATAATTTAGAGGTCCCCCGGTGAACCGGGGGGATCCGAGTTCGTGATGAGGAAGGATTATTTCGCCATTAATGCGTTCAGTGTAGCCTTAACGCCGGAACCCATTTCGAACACATGGCCGCATTCTTTCAGCGTCATTTCCAGCGCACCGATCATCGTGATCATGTCCAGTTCATCATAGTATCCCAGATGGGAGATGCGGAAGATCTTGCCTGTGAAATCATCCTGTCCGCCGGCGATGGTGATGCCGTATTTCCCTTTGAGGATCTTATTGAACTGCTTCCACTCGACACCTTCCGGGACCCAGACGGGTGTGACGGCAAACGAGGGGAACTCGGAGAAGAGCTTCAGACCAGCACCGACCACACCGGCACGGATGGCATTGGCAAGGCGGCGATGACGCGCCCATACATTCTCGATCCCTTCCTCGCGGATCTTCTGAAGCGCGGCATCCACACCGACGACGAGTGATACGGCCGGCGTCCACGGAGTATCGTTGTCCGCGTACGATTTCAGCGCTTTCTTCAGATCGAAATAGAACTTGGGAAGTTTGGAGCTGTTCATTGCTTCTACCGCACGCTTGCTGACAGCGACAAAGGCCAGCCCCGGAGGGATCATGAGACCTTTTTGTGAACCGGTAACACACACATCGATACCCCACTCATCGAACCGCACTTCATGGGCACCGACAGCGGTGATACCGTCCACACAGACGAGTGCATTGGAGTTCTCACGGATCAGTTTGGCGAGGGATTTCACATCGGTGGCCGCACCGGTGGATGTCTCTGAATGCACCAGGTAGACAGCCTTCGTATCCGGGTTCGCCTTCAGTGCCGCAAGCACCTGTTCTTCGGTCGGGGCTTTCCCCCACTCTACTTTGATCTCGACAACGTTCATACCGTAGACCTTCGGCATCTTCACCCAGCGTTCACCGAACTTACCGCCGTTTGCGGCGATGATGGTATCGCCGGGGGAGAACAGACTGACGAACGTTGCCTCGACACCGCCGGTACCGGAGCACGTGAGCGTCAGGACCGGTTGCTCCGTCTGGAACAGGTATTGCAGGTTCTTATTGACACGGGTCAGGATCTCATTGAATTCCGGATTGCGGTGATGGATAATCGGTTCCGCCATCTTCAGCATGACGGTTTCAGGAATAGGGGTCGGTCCGGGGGTAAACAAGCGCTTTTTCATACGATAGTTCTCCTCACGATAGATGACGGTGTGAATGCAGGGAGCGGAATGATGAAACGGTCCGGCGGTGCCGGGGTGTTTGTTACGCGACCGCGGTGACGAGTTTGGAGGAAGGGAGTTCCTTCTCCTCGATCTGCCGGTCGATGGTCTTCAGCAACTCGATGCGTCCGTCGCCGGAAACGGCGGAGAACGGCTGGATGCCGACCAAATGATTGTACTTGCTCAGCTGGGCGCCGATGGTGTTCATCTGGGTGATGAGCTTGTTCTTGGGGAGCTTATCCGCTTTTGTGAGGATCAGCAGGAACGGGACCTTGTAGAAGTCCAGCCATCCCATCATGGTATTATCCAGTTCGGTCGGGCCCAAGCGGGCATCAACGATCTGGATGGCGAGTGCGATCTGACGGCGCGTGTGGAAGAACTCTTCGATCATCTGCGTCCAGCCGGCCTTCACATGTTCGGCGACCTTCGCGTAGCCGTACCCCGGCAGATCGACGAAATAGAGCTCTTTGTTGATCAGGTAATAGTTGAGTTCGCGGGTCTTCCCCGGCGTAGCACTGACGCGGGCGATGTTCTTGCGGTTACAGAGTTTATTGAGGAGCGAGGATTTGCCGACGTTGGAACGGCCGATGAAGATGATTTCTGGGAGGTTCGTCTTCGGGAGTTGTTTCAAGTTCGCAACGCCAACAACAAAATCAACGGTAGTAATCTTCATACTCACAGCACACAGAAATGGTGGTTCACGAGAAAAGAGCAAGGGATAGCGAACGCTATCCCTTGTGACTGCCTGTGTTACTCGGCTG
>JAVBYA010000409.1 GCA_030824295.1 Bacteroidota bacterium | reverse complement strand
CTTCCACCGCAGGACGCGCCAGAACGATCTTGCTCACCTCGTTATTCTTCAGGCTCGCTACCGCCATGGCAACGGCCAGATACGTCTTACCGGTCCCGGCCGGACCGATAGCGAAGATGATGTCGTTCCGCGATGCTTTGTCCAGATACTCCTTCTGCGTTGGTGTCTTCGCTTTGATGATGGAGTTCTTGGTGAACAGGACGGCAACGTCGCTCTCCTTGAGTTTCACCGAGGAGAACTTCCGCGGCGCGACGTCCACGACCAGATCCAGCACGGTATTCACGTCATTGGCGGTCAGTACGCCGTTCTTCGCCAGAAGGAACTGCAGTTCATTGAAAACCCGCTCCAATTGGCCCAGTTCCTCCTCTTCACCGCGGATGGTGATGTTGCTCCCCCGCGCTGTGATCGTGGCATCGAACCGCTGTTCGATGAGGTGAAGGTGCGAATCGTTGTATCCCAGCAGGGATAAGGCATCCACGTCCTTAATAGACAATTTCTTTTCGATGACAATCACTCCTTTCCTGGATCCGTGTCAAGGTCATTGACCCTGACGCGGGTTATGCAATTAAAAACAATCTTTCAGCAGCCGGCACTCCGCAATGCCGTTCGTCATTAACACTGCGACGACATCGAACCGGCAATCCGCTTCGCCGATATTCCGTTCTATCATATACCCTTCGGCCGTGCGCCGGAGCAATTCCTGCTTCTTGGGAGTGACCGCCTCTTCCGGTGCTCCGAACCGTTCGGAACGCCGGGCTTTCACTTCCACAAAGACAAGAGTGCTTCCATCCATCGCGACGATGTCGATCTCGCCGTGGTTGTAATAATAATTCTGTTCGACGATCTCATATCCGTTCTGCCGGAGGAACGCCGCGGCGACATCCTCTCCCAGTGTTCCTCGGTGCCGGTGCGATGCGGTTCCGCTCTTCATTCGATCCCTTCAAGAGAACCAACATGGAACGACCGTCGGTGGACCGGTGAATAGCCGTGCGCACGAATGGCAGCGATATGCACCTGTGTGCCGTATCCCTTATGCTTCGAAAAACCGTACTGCGGATATTGTTCGTGCAGTTCCATCATCAATGCATCACGCGTCACCTTGGCGATGATGGAAGCCGCGGCGATGGAATGCGAGAGCGCATCCCCTTTGATGATGTTCTCCACCGGATACAGTTCATGACGGAAAAAATTCCCGTCCACCAGCAGCTGCTCCGGTTTCACCGTGAGATGCTCCAACGCTTTGTTCATCGCAAGGAATGAAGCCTGCAGGATGTTGATCCGATCGATCACGTCATGTCCGACGATGCCTATCCCCACTGCAAGGGCCTGCGCGTGGATGGAATGGAACAACGCCTCCCGCCTCTTTTCGGACAGCTTTTTGGAATCGTTCACTCCGGGGATGAGCACACCCGGTGAGAAGATCACTGCCGCCGCTACCACCGGGCCGGCCAGCGGACCGCGTCCCGCTTCATCCACACCGGCAACATGACGGAGTCCGGCAGACCAGTATTTCTGTTCGTATTCGAGCATGCTATCCCAGATAGATCGCTGCGAGACCGACCAGCATATCCCATTTCAGGATATTCGACAGAAAATTCAGGTTCTTCACAGACTGGTCCTTCCAGAGTGATACGATGACATACAGAAGGACGAGATTGACGCCGGCATTCACTGCGATGAGATACGTCAATCCATACATCCCGTTCATGTAGGGGATGAAGGTCGATGCAATGACGCACAACAGGAAGAAGGTCGCTGTGACCGCGGCATTCCTCATGCCGTACCGCACCGGCAATGTTGCCGCACCGTTCTTCGCATCTCCCTCGACATCCTCCATATCCTTGATCACCTCGCGCCCCACATTGATGAGGAACGCAAAGAGTGCCGGCATCACTGCCTGTTGGATGTTCCCGACAACGGCACCGCCATAGATGAATGCGAGCCCTGTCAATGCAGCGACGATGATATTCCCGAAGAGCGGGGTCCCTTTGAATCCCTTGCTGTACATGACAATGACCGGCGCAGCGATGAATGCAATAATGAACGCCTGCCGGGTCGTGTACGCGCTCATGATGAGTCCGGCACCGGTCAGCGCGCCGTAGAACATCATCGCATCATACCGGTCGACCGCCCCGCTCGGGATGGGACGGTCCGGTTTGTTGATACGGTCGATCTCCACATCCAGGATGTCGTTGATCACCATCCCCCCGCTGCCGATGAGCGCTCCGCTGAGCGACGCGAAGACCATGATGAGCATCTGTGCCTGCGTTCCGCCCGCCAGCAGACAGGCAACGAAGATGGAGAGTGCCGTGATGACGAAGTTGACAGGGCGGATCAGGGTGATGTATGGTTTCATTGTCTGTGAAATGTTCGGACCTTCCGTCCGGTTAGAAATCATTTGTGATACCGACGTGCACTTTTCCGTTACTGTAGCTATCCCCTTCACCGAGTGCATAGGAGATGTTCATGATGCCGAGTCCCGTTTCGATCCGGGCACCGATGCCGTAACCGTACAGACTTCGTTCCTGTCCGGGGGTGCTGCGGTTCGCATCGGCTGGACGGGAGAAGTAACCGGCATCCGCAAAACCGAAGAAGGATGAGGCCCGGCCAGTCAGGAACCGATACTCCGCCGTAATGTACGCAAATTGAGCGGCAAAAAATTGGCTTTCCCGGTATCCGCGGATGGAGGTCGTTCCGCCGAGTGGGTACAGATCGCTCACCTCCAGCCGTGTAGAGGAAACGTATTTTCCGTGCAGACCCAACAGGATCACCTGACGCTGCAGTGTGCTCACGTAGAGGTCAGCATCCAATGAGAACCGCTGGATGGTGAAATTCCGCACGTCGGTCAGCGAAAGGTATTGCTCCGGACCGGTGATACGTTTCGTCCCTTGCTGTACTGTCGCACCATAGCGGATGCCGCCGGTCGGGTTCCTTGGATTCTCCCGGGTATCGAACAGTACATCCGCACCGTAGAAGAACCCCTCGCTTTGGAACACAGTGAACTGCTGCCGTTCAGCGGAAGGGTATACCGTTTCTCCGGTCACATTCACGGCGACCGTCAATGCTTCGGTGACGGCAAGATCGGCACGGAGCTCGTTCTTCGTCCGGACGTACGACGAATCCTGCTTCCGCTGCTGGAATCCGATCCCTGCGGAAAGCGGGATGCCGAACAGCCACGGCTCCCGGTACTGCAGTTCGAGTTCCTGCGTCAATGCCGTCTCCCGCTGCCACTTGAGCAACGCTTTCCGACCGGTGCCGAAGAGATTCCTCATCGCCACAAAGATATTCCCGGTGATATATCCTTCCGTTCCCGGTGATGACGGAGGAACGTATCCCAGGATACCGTCAAAATTGTTCGTGCTCCCCTCGGTCACGGTCAGCAGCAGTCCTCCGCTCAGCGTATCCCCGGCAGCGCCGGGACGGATGTACAACTGCGGTTCGCTGACAGAAGAGAACAATTGGAGTCGTTCGATCCGTTTCCGTACAGCATCGAGCCGTTGTTGATCGAACATTCCGCCGGCACTCAATTTTGCTTCACGGATGATGATCCCGGTCTTCGTCGCTGTATTCCCTTCCGTACGGAACTCATCGATCGATACCGGCGGTCCTTCGGTCACGACAAGGTTCACAATAAGTTTGGACGGATCATCCGGTGCGGCGGCAATGCTCTCCGCAGAAACGGCCGTGAACGGGAATCCGCTGCGGGAATACAATTCAAGCATTGCACGGATATCCGCCTCCAATACTGCGGCCCGGATCGGATCACCGGCGGCCGTTTCCATCAGCGACACCAATCTCTCCGTCGGGAAGGCACTGTTGCCGCTGATGACGATCTGAGAGACCAGCGTCCGCTCGTTCTCCGTAATGTAGAGGACGACATCGAACATCGTGCTATCGTTCACAGGTGTACGGACGGTCGAGTCCGCAGTGAAACCGTAGAAACCTTCACCGCGATACAGTTCCTCAATGGAAGCAACGAATCGGGAAATATCCGCGGCCGGGACCGGCAGCGTCATCCGGGTCTGTTCGAGCAACTGACGGTCGGAGAAGAATGTGTTCCCCTCCATGGTGATGCTCCGGACGGACGGCTGGGCCGTGAGCATCCCGTAAAACAACAAAAGCCATCCGCAGTATGCGGACGGCTTCCGAATCGGTATGAAGGAATGAACGGTCATCGAATGTCCCGCACAGCGGAACGGTCCATCAGTTCGTTTTCAGCCGCTGCAGCAGGTCCCAAATGGGAGTGAGCAGCCGATAATCGCCGAATCCGGATTCATCCACGAAGACGATGCTGCGGTTATATTCGAAGTAGCTCCATACTTCGTATGGTTTGGAATCGATATCGAACGGGTGTCGTTCCACATTGTTCGGCGACCCGAAGAGGATGAAGACCATACCCATGTCGGTCCGCCAGCCTTGTTGATAATGCGAGAAGTGCTTGTTCGCATATTCCACACGGCTGTAGTATTCCTCCATGTATTCGTTCACGGGGGTGGCCGGACTCGGGTCCCGTTTCTTCCAGAATGCATCGAACAGCCGCCGCTTCTCGTCCGGGTCCTTGGTCTCATCGATCATATCGAACTCGTCCGACTTGGCGATATAGCGCATCTGCTTCACCGCAAGATCTACATCCGAGATACTCACGGGCATATTGCCGGAACGGACGACGAACATCCTCTTCTTCACGACCGGCAGTGCGGCGGAATCGGCCTTCACCGGACGCGCATCCACTGCCAGCACGTAGGCGCCGGGAGAATATTTGGCACTGTCGAACCGGGTGATCACCTGGTCCTTCTTCCCGTTCACCTTGAAGCGCTGGACGGTATTGAGGAACTCCTTCCCTTTGGAGTCCGTGATGGTATAATGCAGCAGCAGCGAATCGATGGAACCGTCCGAATAGACCTCGAAGAAGATGGAGAACGAATTGTTCCTCTCGCCGATATCGCCCTGGATGTTCGGAGAGATGGCGCGCCGCTCCCCTTCCGCCGCAGAACGGTTCACCAGCATCACGTCGCTCAGTGCAAGTTCCTTGTTGAAGTAATTGCCGATGAGGATCTTCTTCACGACGAATGAGACTTTCTTGGATTCCAGATCCTTCACCTGCACGCGGATGGTGTAGATGCCCGGGAGCATCTCCATGGAGCGCCGGGTGAGACTGGAGGTCTTCTTCGATTCCGTATATTCGAAGACCGGAACGCGTACCTCTTCCGTCCAGATCTTCTCCGCAACGGATGCATTGTCGTCGGTCAGGAAGTTCACCGTTACTTCGTAGCTCCCCACATACCGGTCGTTCTTCTTCACGAATTGGATATCGTCGTACGGCACCTGCAGGTAGATATCCACCCGGGTGGTGAGGGAATCGCCGGAGGAGAAGCCGAGGACATCCACGAAGAACTTCGGCAGGTCGAATGCCACATAGGTCTTGCGGGACTCCACCTGCGCCAGGAGCGCAGAGGAACAGAGCAGCAGGATGAGCATCCGTTTCATCGTCACTCCTTGCTTGTGATCTCCGCATAGAGATCGTATTCGGTCGCATCGGTGATGGTGACATTCACAAAATCATCGACGCGGACATGCTCCGTTGCCGGTATGAACACTTCATTGTCCACTTCCGGAGCATCCCACTCCGTGCGCCCGACGAAGCTGCCGTTCTCAGAGCGTTCGATGACCGCGCGGGTCTTCATCCCGATGCGGGATTCGTTCTTCTCCAGCGAGATCTCCCGCTGGATCTCCATGATGTACTCTTTCCGCCGTTCCTTCTCCTCTTCCGGGACAGGGTCGCCGAGTCCGAACGCCGTTGTATCATCCTCCTGCGAATAGGTGAAGACGCCGAGCCGGTCGAATTTCACATCCCTGATGAACTGCGCAAGTTCCTGGATGTCCGCCTCGGTCTCGTTCGGATATCCGACGATGAGCGTGGTACGGAGTGCGATCTGCGGCACTGCGGTACGGATGGTCTCGATCAGATTCTCTGTTGTGCGGCGTGTGATACCGCGGCGCATCGACTTCAGCACATTATCCGCCGCGTGCTGGATCGGCATGTCCAGATACCGGCACAGTTTGGGATTGCTTTTGAACACATCCAGGATGTCCGCCGGGAACTTCGCCGGGAATGCATACATCAGCCGGATCCACTCCAGCTCCTTCACCGAAGCAAGGGACGTGAGCAGTGATGCCAGTTTCCGTTCGCCGTAGATGTCCAGTCCATAGTACGTCGTATCCTGACCGATCACGATCAGTTCCTTCACCCCTTTCTCCACCAGGCGCATCGTCTCGTCCATCACCTGTTCCACCGGCTTCGTGCGGTGTTTCCCGCGCATCAGCGGGATGGCACAGAAGGAACAGGGATTATCGCACCCTTCGGAGATCTTGATGTAGGAGAAGTAGTTTGGCGTGGAAACGGACCGTTCCCCCAGCAGCTCATACTTGTACTTCCCTCCGAGCGATTCAAGGATGTTCGGCAATTCGTTCGAGCCGAAGAAATTATCGATCTCCGGGATCTCCTTTTGGAGGTCGTTCTTGTACCGTTCCACCAGACAGCCCATCACATACACCTTGCTCAGCTGACCGGAGCTCTTCCGCTCCACCGCTGCAAGGATCGTGTCCACCGATTGCCGTTTTGCCGCGTCGATGAACCCGCACGTGTTGATGATGGCGATATCCGCATCATCGATCTGCTCCGTCAGCGTAAAATCGTTGTGCAGAAGCTGACTGTACAATGCTTCGGAATCGACCGTGTTCTTCGCACAACCGAGGGTGATGATGTTGATCTTTTGCTGTCGAGTATTCATTCAGTTCGGTAGTGTGATCGGTGTATAGGTATACCATGCGCCGGATGACGCATCGATGAATGCCGGATAGAGTCCAAGCACTGTATCAAGGATGATCCATCCGATTCCGATGCGGCGGTTTGGAACGACAACCGTCCGGAGTCCGTCCCGTTCCACCGTCAGCACCGGACGCTCCGTGACATCCAACATCACGAAATAGTCCCGTCCGATCGTATCGATCTTTTCCGTCACCCGGTCATAGGGATTGGCCGAGCGGTTCGTCCGGATATTGTTGTCCTCGAACACAGGGATCACTATGCCATATTGGTCCTTGATCACCGTTCCGGGAGTATAGTTGACCAATGGGACCGATTCATGCGACCCTTTGATGATAGTGGCACATCCAGTCGCCATCAGAGCGAATAGGAGGAAGAGTATGGTTGATGATATCCTATTCATGAAAGCACCACGAAATCGATATAAAGATAGAGCATAGGCGAGACAAAGATGAGACTGTCGAACCGGTCGAAGACGCCGCCGTGTCCGGGAATGATCGATGAAGAATCCTTCACACCGGCATCACGCTTTAAGAGCGATTCGATCAGATCGCCGATCTGGCCGAACACGCCGATCATCACACCGATGATGAGCGCCTGGTGCAGCGCAAGGTACGGCAGCAGTGTCGAACGGAAGATGACCATGGTCGCGACCGCGCCGGCGAATCCCCACACAGCCCCTTCCCAGCTTTTGTTGGGACTGACACGCGGGAAGAGTTTATGCTTCCCCATGGTGAGTCCGCCGAAGTACGCCATGGTATCGCACATCCAGATGGAAGCAAGGATCGCAACGATGGTCCATCCTCCCCACGCATAGGTAGTGGTACGGAGCATGTCATCGGAGAGCGGCGCAAACTCCGGAACGAACTGGATGGCAAGATGGTACGGGAATTCCGCACCGAACAGTTCGCGGATGCCGGTGAGCGATGCCAGAAAGACGCCGACATACATCACGCCGAAGATGGTCGCTCCTGCATTCAGGAACGCGGAACCATTGTTGCGGAACAGTTCCGCCAGCATCACCAGCGTCAGGAACAGGAACAGTACCGTCAGGAACAGCTGCAGTTTCATCAGCAGCGAGATCCCGCCGCCGTCAATGAAGAACGGCAGGATGAGATCCTGAATCTGCTCATGGAAGAACGACAGATGCAGCGCCGCCAATCCGGTCATCGCGAGAGCTTTCTGCGGTTTCGCTCCCTTCGCTTCCGCCATGGTGAAGAACTCGCGGAGCGCGAGCAGTCCGATAGCGAGCACGAACAGCAGGAACAGCACACCGCCGGAATAGGATGCATAGAGGATGAACGGGATGCCCAGGACCGCTACTGCGACGCGGGGCGCAAGATTGGAGAATTTAGATGCCATGGTGATCGGTGAAATCTGTGAGATCGAGCGACGCGAGAACCTCGCCGGCCCGTGCCGCCTGGTCTGCGCGGACATAGAGCGACGGAAGTTCCGCCGCCTGTTCTGAGTGATCGAACTGTTCGGGATAATTCCAGACGGCATCGATGCCGTTCATGGTCAGGTTCGTTCCGACCAGGTCCATTGCAAAATAGGACGGGCAGCTGCAGAAGAACCGGTATCCTTCAGGTATCGTGAACGCTCCCTCCGCTTGGTTCTGAGAAGCCATCAGACCTCCTCGCCGGAATGGATCCGTTCCGTGACCCGAATATATTGATTGATGAGCAGAAAGAACAGCAGTGCGAACATTGCTCCGCTGCCAAGAACTGCTGCCGCCGACGGCTGATTCTCCGCACCGAGGAACAGCGTCGGTGTCGTATCGTCCGTCACTCCGTAGATGAATGCACCGACCGTAGCAGCGGCATTGTTGATGAGATGCGCCGCGATGGGAAGCCAGAGAGAGCGGGAACGGTACTGCAGAAAACTGAAATAGATACCAAGGGCGATGAGCGGCAGCAGCCAGAATGGATTCATATGATAGAGCGCGAAGATGGTCCCGGTATAGAGGAAACCGAGTTTCCCGCCGTACGCCAATGAGAAGTTCCGCTGGATGAGTCCGCGGAACATCAATTCCTCGCAGACGGCCGGGGTCACCGCCGCTACCAGCACCACGAACAGCATCTCCGGCAGCGAATCCGCAACGAGCAGCATCTTGAACGTTGCATCGATCGCCTCTTTGAATTGCGCGATGACCGCAGCCAAAGCGTCCGGCACCGGGATCATGCTCTGCAGGTACAGATACGTCTCCGCCACCTGCATCAATGCGATCATACCGGCAAGAGCCAGGAACCACTCTTTGAATGACGGCATGCGGAGCGGGAAGACATCGGCAAGCGAACCGTTCTGCCGTCTGGCAAGATAGAGTGTCGGAATGAGCAGGAAGACGATCTGAGCGAACATCGTCGCGAGACGGGCGACCATCACGTTATCCTCGGTGATGGCGCTGCCGATGATGAGCACAGTGATACCGCCGCCGACAAGCTGATAGAGGACGAACAGGATCCCGAGTGCGGCAAATGCGAATGTTGACGGTCTATAGCGGGTCTGCTGGGATTGGAACAGTCCCGCTTCGTTCTCGATGGTCTCGCTCATGGCTGCTTCGCCTTCAATGGTCCGTTCAATCCTGAGTATTCCTTCAATTCGGCATCGATGGAGCCGATGATCACTTTGGTGTTCACTTTCACCGGTATGCGCCGTTCATCATTCGACATCCAGATGAGGATCCGTCCTTCGCTCTTGAACAATCCCCCCTCTTTCACCATCGGTTCCACGATGATGCAGTTGAACGTCCCGGCATCGACGTCGATCTTCTGCGTGCCGAGATATTTGATCTCGAGCGGGTTCGACTTCCCTTTGAAGAAGTTCATCAGCTTCACCCGTTGCCCCACTTTGAATCCGGTGAAATCGATGGTGCGTGCATAATAGAACGCGGACATGATATCGTGTACAAAGGGAGGAATGGGAAAGTCACCGTCCGGCGTCTGAGCGACATGATTCTTCTGATCGAAGTAAGCGGAGTAGTCCCGCTTGAACTTCCCTTCTTTGATATGCTGTTCGAACCGCCAGGGGAAGATACCGGCTGTATCCAGATAGGTCTCATACCGGTCCCGCACTTCAAAGAACATATCGAACGTGGGGGTGGAACGGACGTTGAACTGCACCTGATACGTGGTATTCCCCATCACCGTATCCAGTTTCGGGATGAGCATCTCCGCATAACCGGCAGTGATGATGCCGAAGTTGACATCGAACAAGAGCCGTTCACCGACGCCGAACGCGCGCTGCGGTTCTGCGCGTTGAGCCGTCAGCATACCGGCGAAGATCGGTATGCAGATGATCATTCGAACATAGTGTACCATGTGGATGATCCCATTCTCAATTGCTGTTCGGTCGAGCGAATGCCGCTCTCCCGCCTTACTGACCGGAGGTCAGTTCTTTGACCGCTGCTGCGACCTGCGCCACCGTGATCTGGTCCATGCAGACATTGGAGGTGCATGGCCCTCCGTTACAGAGCGGACATGAAGCATTGTCCGCCGTGAATACTTTTTTCTTCTCCGTGTATGGTCCCCACCGCAGCGGACTGCATTGGATGATGGGAGGATAGAACGCCACGACCGGTGTACCGACCATAGAGGCGATATGCAGCGGACCGGTGGAGTTCGCTATGAATACTTCTGCACGGCGAAAGAGTGCTGCCAGTTCCTGAAGGGAGAATATCCCGGCATATTGCAGCGGCGGATGTGACATGTTCGCTGCCAGCGACGCGACCAATCCCTTCTCTCCCGGTCCACCCGTCAGCACGACCTGCAGTCCCATCTCGTTTTGAAGAACATCGCCTAACTGTGCGAACTTCTCCACACTCCAATCCCGTGCCGAACCGCCGCTCCCGGCATGCAGAACGGCGAACCGCCCGACATGGTCCGCTTGCAGTCTGGAATGGATCGTTCTCTTCGCTGCTTCATCCGGTTCGAACTCGAACACCGGTGTTGCATCAGGAACGATTCCAATGGTCGTGAGAAGGTTCAGATTGTATTCCACCTCATGACGGCGTGCATCCTTGCGGTGTTCATAGATCCGCTTATTGAAGAGGAATGAATACCACCGGAATCCCGTCCCCACCCGCACCGGGATACCGGCCAGAAAGCAGATCAGTGCAAGATTGAATCGCGGATATGGAAGGATCACAACATCGAACCGGCGTGCCTTCAGGAGCGACACATACGGAAGCACGCCTTTCGTTTCATCCCATAGGATGATATCATCCACACAGGAGTGATGCTCCACCAGTTCCTTCGTGTACGGCCGGACCATCACCGTCACCCGTGCGCGGGGGAACTTCTTTTTGATGAGGGGAAGCATCGGCAGCGAAAGGACCACATCGCCGATGCGGTCCGTTCGGACCAGCAGTACATTCTGCACCGATTCAGGGTCCCAGCTCATCAGAACGGCTCATCCATCACCGGGAACTGTTCCCAGCCGCGGAAATCGTAATGCCACCATTCGCTTTTGATCGGCTTGAATCCATGCTTCGTCATCACATCCAGCAGCAGTGCACGGTTCGCCAGGACATGTTCCGTGAGAGCAGTGAATTCATGCGATGCACGTTCCGTGAAATCATCGTACCCGGTCGGCATCTCCAGTTCATTCCCGATGGAATCGATCAGCGTCAGGTCCACA
>JAVBYA010000454.1 GCA_030824295.1 Bacteroidota bacterium | reverse complement strand
CCCCATCAGAGCGCCTTCGGGGGAGCCCATCCCGGTCTGTTCCATTTCATCAATTCGATGTGGACGCTTCCGAGGATGACCTTCATCTTAGCTACGATCGGGATGCCGGCTTCATCATCACTGAAATACCCCTGGAAATATCCTGTCATACCGAACACTCCGGTGAAATCCGACGTGCCGTCGAATTCCACGGTCCGTACCGGATACTTCACGGCATCGATCTTCTGCTCTCCGATCTTGTTCATGAAATTGAAATGGGTCTTGAACGATTTCTCATTGACCAGTACGGGGACGCTGTATTTCTTGGACTGTTTGAAATTCTTCCTGGCGTAGAAGAAGAGTGAGAGACCATCCAAATGACGCTCCAAGACCGGTTCCTCGCCTGTCTTCATGATGACCGGACCGGGTTCCGTGCCCATTTCGTACATCATCTTGTTCTTCTTATAATTGTATGTATACTTCACATACGGCATTTTTGCCGGTTTCCCCGTGTTATGGGTGATGAAGAACTGGGAGAATGTCTCCTCGTCCATTTCAGTATAGAAGACCTGATGCAGGTCCACGAACGGCAATCCGCTGTACGAATCAGCGAACGCTTTCGCCTTATAGACCATCACACCATTGCGGCGCGCCGTATCCAGTATCTGCAATTTGATGGAGCCGATATCAAAAATGGAGTAACTGACGTTATAGACGAGTTCCTCCCCGATGAGAAAGGCACCCTCTTCGCCGGGCATTTGCAGTAGAACAGAGGACGGTGCGACGGCTTCCAGCGTGCGGTGCGTAACGACAGGTGACATGACGATCATCAGCAACGCCATCAGGGCGCCGCTGATGATCAGCGTAAGTATTCTTGGAATATGCATAATTGTTCGATCAGTTCAGTCGCGCGAATTTCTCCGCTTCCGGAAAGAGCGAGATCGCTTTCTTCACCTGGCTGTCGATACCGAGCAGTACAGAATACCACCCTTCGTTGTTCCAGAAATTGCGAGCGATGTACGCTTTCAAACGCGCTTCGATATAATCCTTGTCCTTTTTGAAGTCCTCTTCGACGAACTCGATCTTCTTCTCTTTCGCGAAGGCGATGAATTCGTTCATCATCGCTTCATCGATGACGTAGTTCTTGTTGAATCCGATCAGATCGGACTTGTATTTGTTCTTGATCTGATCGCCGGAACGGGTCAGGTAACCTGCGATGAACTCATAGAACATGTTCCGGCGGTTGAGCTGCACGGAATATTTGGTGATGCTGCCCGGTTTCACGATGAAGTCCGGAGTGATACCGCCCCCGCCAAGGATGACGCGGCCTTTTGATGTCTTGAACTTCGGACGGGATGTATCGGCAGCACTCTCCTTATGCTCTATGTTCTCCCCCTCTTCCTCCTCACGCGTGAAAGCCTCCTCCTGATATTTGTCCTTGTTCTCATAGGAACGCTGGATGAGGCGGCCGCTCGGCGTATAATAGCGGGAGATGGTCAGACGCAATGCCGAACCATCCGAGAGCGGGAATTGCCGCTGTACCAGCCCCTTGCCGAAGCTCGTTTCACCGACGATCAACCCGCGGTCCCAGTCCTGCATGGCACCGGAAACGATCTCGCTTGCCGAGGCCGAACCGTTCGAGAGCAGGATGATGAGCGGCATCTTCTCATAATCATTGTTGTTCGTATACGCGAAATATTCCTCATTGTACTCATTGCGGCGGCTGAGCGTATATACGATCTTGCGCGGCGCGCCGTTCGGATCGGCTTCCAGGAACAGATCGGACATCTTCACCGCCTGGTCCAGGTAACCGCCCGGATTGGAGCGGAGGTCCAGCACCAATTGTTTCATCCCCTGACCCTTCAATTTGGTCAGTGCTGCGACCATCTCTTTGTTGGTCGTTTCGGCAAAACGGGTCACATTGATATACCCGACCTTATCGTTGAGCATCGTTGAGACATCAACACTGTAGAGCGGAATGACATCGCGGACGATCTCGAATTCCAACAGTTCCTTGTTCCCCACACGGTGAATGCTCACCGATACCTTCGTTCCTTTGGGGCCTTTCAGGCCCTTCATCACTTGTTCCGTGGTGAACCCGACAGAGCTTTTCCCGTCGATCCGGACGATCTTATCATTGGACATGATGCCGAGAGTTGCACTCGGACCTCCGCCGATCGGCTGCACAACAGTGATAGTATCGTTCACGATAGAGAATTCCACGCCGATCCCTTCGAACCGTCCCTGGAAATCCTCCGTCACTTTCTGCATCTGCTGGGGCTTGATATAGACAGAATGAGGATCGAGTTCATTCAGAAAGCCGGTGATAGCGTGCTCGGTGAGGTTCTTGGTATCGACATCCTCAACGTAATATTTCTCTGTCAGGCTCAATACATCCTTGAACTTGGAGAGCTGTTCATAGATGTTATCGCCTGAAATGAGGTGGTTCACCTGTGTGCCGCCGATGAATGCGATCAAAAAGACCGTAGTGATCAACGGGATCGAGAACCTTTTCTTCATAAGCACGCTCCTGATATCTTCTCTCATAATGGTTCGGATGATTGAACAGTGATAGATTATACTACTCTGCAGACGTTCATCGGGATAATTTATTGCGGAAGACAGACGCCATTCTTTCAAACTAACAAGAAAAACAGTCCAAATGCAAGCCGTGCAGCTGAGGATGTGACCTGCATACGACGAATTTCGCTATAATTGTAAATGAAATGGTTGTTCCGAAGGTTCCACCGAAGGTCAGATCCCCTTCTCCGGACGCATTTGCGGGAAGAAAATGACATCGCGGATATGGTCCTGCTCCGTCAACAGCATCACCAGACGGTCGATACCGATGCCGAGTCCTGCCGTGGGGGGCATACCGTATTCCAGCGCGCGGAGGAAGTCCTCATCCATGGTCTGCGCTTCGTCGTCGCCCCGTTCGCGCAGACGCACCTGTTCTTCGAAGCGTGCGCGCTGGTCGAGCGGATCGTTGAGTTCGGAGAATGCGTTACAGATCTCCTGACCGTTGACGAACCCTTCGAAGCGTTCCACGAGTCCCGGTTCGCTGCGGTGCTTCTTGGCAAGCGGTGACAGTTCCACCGGATAGTCCATGATGAATGTGGGCTGGATGAGATGGGACTGAACGGTAACACTGAAGATCTCGTCGATGATCTTGCCGGAACCGATCTTCGGATCGAGGTCGATGTGGAGTTCCTTCGCAACAGAGCGGAGTTCCGCTTCGGACATGCCGCGCAGCTGCTTGCCGCTATGTTTCTCGATGGCACCGAACATCGTCAGCCGCTGCCACGGCGGGGTGAAGTCTATCTCTTTGCCGCCGAGGGTCACCTTGGCGCTTGCATTGAGCGATTGTGCAACAGAGAAGACCATCTGCTCCACCAGTTCCATCATCCAGAGATAGTCGCGGTAGGCAACGTACAGCTCCATCATCGTGAACTCAGGATTATGCGTGCGGTCCATCCCTTCGTTCCGGAAATCCTTTGCGATCTCGTAGACGCCGTCGAATCCGCCGACGATAAGTCTTTTCAAATAGAGTTCATCCGCAATGCGGAGGTACAGCGGGATGTCCAAGGCATTGTGGTGTGTTTCGAACGGACGAGCGCTGGCGCCGCCGTACATGGGCTGCAGTGCCGGTGTTTCCACTTCCAGGAAATTCTTCTCATCCAGAAAGCGGCGCATCTGCCGGAGGATCATGGAGCGTTTGATGAAGGTCTCTTTCACTGCAGGGTTGACCACAAGGTCGACATAGCGTTGACGGTAACGCAATTCTTTATCCGAGAACGGGTCGAACGTGACCTTATTCCCCTGCTCGTCGGTCTTCTCTTTCACCACCGGCAGAGGACGCAGGGATTTTGACAGGAGTACGAGCCGCTGTGCATGGATGGAGACCTCTCCCATTTTGGTTCGGAAGACGAACCCTTCCACTCCGATGATATCGCCGATATCCATCAGTTTGAACTGGTCGTACGCATCTCCCAGTTCATCCTTCTTCAGATAGGTCTGGATCCTTCCGGTCATGTCCTGCAGATGACAGAATGAGGCTTTCCCCATCCTGCGGATGGACATGACGCGTCCGGCAACGGCAACGGTCCACTGCGGCATCTCATCCTTGAACGTATCGAGGATCTCCTTCGCGCCGGCATTCCGTTCGAATGTGTGCGGATAGGGATCGACACCTGCCGTGCGAAGATGATCGAGCTCCTCGCGGCGGCGGGACATCAATACATTTAACTCTTCATGATACTCTGAATGCAATTCCTGGCTCATAAATTCCAAATCCCAATAAACAAATCCCAAACGGAGTGTTATCCGCCTGATTTAATGATGATTGCTGCAAATATTCTCTTCAACTCGATCGATTCTTCCAACAACATTTTTATCTCTGTATGATCATTCTCAATATTCGTTCTCATCATGATCCGAAACCACATTGCTGTCTCTTTTGCTTCTTTTCTGCAGATCTTCAGCCGATAGATAAAATCCTTTTTACTCAACGCTTCGTTCGCTTCGATGTAGTTCGCTGCGATAGAGCCACTAGACCTTACCACCTGTTTACAGTGCTCCCTATTCGAAACCGAGCCGAATAAACTATTACACAATACTGCAACATCACCGGCAACCTTCTCCGTCCGCTGTTCCAAATCATATTTCTTCTCCTCTACCATCGACCTGTCAACGCGTTGGATAGCAAGTTTGGAATTTGGAATTTGGAACTTGGTATTCCTATTTGCTTTCAGTTCTACTAAAGTTTGCCAGTCGCACACACACCTCATCCTGCACCTTCTCCACCTGCGGTGTGGGAACGGTGTAATGGTTCGCCAGCAGAGAGAAGACGAACATCTCGCCGTCTGCGCTGGTGACATATCCTGAAAGATTACGGACGTAGCCGATGGAGCCGGTCTTTGCCCGCACGTTCCCTTCCGCTTTCGTCCCGCGCATACGGCGGCGGATCGTACCGTCGACACCGGCGATGGGAAGCGATTCATAGAATACCGTGAAGCTCGGTTCCTTGCTCATCCCGGAAAGGATCGCAACGATATCGTTCGGCGTGATAAGGTCCTGACGCGAAAGACCGGAACCGTCCGCAATGCGGAGACGGACCGTATCGACGCCCCATCCGGCAAGGATCGGGTTGGCGGCCGCACGACCATTCCTCATTGAACCGACACCGAATCTCTCTCTGCCCATTGTCCGGAACACCTGTTCGGTGTACATATTGTGGCTCGGTTTGTTGACCACTTTGACAAGTTCGGCGTACGGACGCGATGTGAAGGATGCCAATTGACGAGTAGAATCATATCGGATCGTGTCATTCAGATCGTCCACATCCGCCCAGCTTCCCTTCACGGCGATCCCTTTGGCAACGAGCACTTCCTTCAGGACCGCAGCGGTGAACAGGGTCGGATTCTCAACCGTGACGGATTCGATCCACGGGCGCTTTCCCTGCGACATGATGCCGTGGACGATGATGATATTCGTCCCCCTCTTCCGTTCGAACCAGATGTCATTCACCGAATCGGTCGCAGCGGCGGTGATGGTCTTGTTGACGAGCGTGACGTAGCTGGTGGCCGGTGAAACGGAGAGCGAGCATGGTCCGGAGAGCGTTGCAGAAGGAATGACCGTGATATCGACGCAATTGTCATTGAAACAGAGTCCGCTGATCTGCGCCGCATAATAATCGGTCTCATAATCCGCTGACCATCCGGAGCCATAATCATCGTCGTCGAAACAATTGTCATCCCCGATGATATTCCCGTTGATCTTTTTAATGCCGAGGAGTTTCAGACTGTCCGCCCATTGTTCGAAGGTGATCGTCACACGACCGCTGTCGAATCGCCCGGAGATGGAAGGGTCGCCGCTGCCGACGATGATGAGATCACCATTCAGCACACTGTCCTTCACCGATCCTGTTGTCACGAGGCGCGTTACATATCGATACTCCGGAGTGAGCGCGACCGCTGCAGCGGAGGAAGTGAGCAGTTTCATATTCGATGCCGGCATGAACATCTTGCGTTCATTCCGTGCATACACCGTCTCTCCGGTCTTCAATGACCTGATGAGCACACCCCAGTGAGCATTCTCGAACTGCGGATCTTCGAAGAGACGGTCGAGTCCGGCATTGAGCTGTTCCATCGGAGGAAGAGCAGCGGTCGTGGACGCACCTTGTCCGGAACAACCGGCAAGAATGAGTGCGGACAGGGTCAAAGCGAGAAGAATTCTCATACTATCGGACTTTCGAAGGTCAAGGTTGAGCTTTCCCGGCCGGATACGCGGGAAGCGTAAGCCGGTCCGCGGGAGTGCGGTTCGTGAGAGCGGCGATCTCGTACAATCTCAATGCGTGCCATGACTGCACCTGGTCCCACGTGAAACGCCATGACCAGTTACCGAGTGCATGTCCCGGCATGTTCATGCGTGCCTCCGTACCGAGTCCGAGAACATCCTGGAACGGCACGACGGCCATGACGGCAACGGACTGTGATGCAAGACGGATAAGGTCCCAATGGATCTCTGAACCCGAGGTGCCGACATACCGTTTCACGAACTCCCGTTCCCGCTCGGTGGCGGAATGGAACCAGCCGATGGTGGTATCGTTATCATGCGTTCCGGAGTAGACCACCGTATTGGCAACGTAATTGTGCGGAAGGAAATTGTTCTTCGTGTCCGCAGCGAATGCGAACTGCAGGATGCGCATACCGGGGAAATTATAGCGGTCACGCAGTTCCACGACATCCGGCGTGATCTCGCCGAGGTCCTCTGCGATGATGGGCATCTTGCCGAGTTTCTTTTCGATGGCATCGAACAGCTTGGCGCCGGGACCTTTCACCCAGCGTCCTTTGACGGCGGTCGCTTCGGTCGCCGGGATCTCCCAGTAACCGGCAAAGCCGCGGAAGTGATCGATGCGGACGATATCCACGAGTTCGAGCGTTGTGCGGATGCGTTCGATGAACCAGGCATATTTCTCTTCGTGCATCGCCTTCCAGTCATAGAGGGGATTCCCCCACCGCTGTCCGGTCACCGAGAAATAATCGGGCGGGACGCCGGCGACGAACTTCGGTTTCATCTGTTTGTCCAGATGGAAGAGATGCGGATTGGCCCACACATCGGCGCTTTGATAGGCGATGAAGATGGGGATATCACCGACGATCTTCACGCCGCGTTCGTTCGCATATCTTTTCAATGCGAACCACTGGCGGAAGAAACACCACTGCGTGAACTGCCAGAACCGGATCTCCTCTGCGAGTTCTGTCCGGACAGCTTTCATGGATGCTGCGGTCCGGTTGACGATGCCGGAATCCCATGTACTCCATTCGGTACCGTTATACTTCCGGATGAGCGCCATGAAGAGCGCATAATCATCCAGCCATGCTTTCTGCTTCCGGCAGAAGGAATGGAAGTCCTCCATCTGCGCTTTGTTTTCCTTCGCAAAGAATGCCCCTGCAGCCGTACGGAGCCGTGCCATGCGATACTCTTTGACGTCGCCGAAATGGACCTTCTGTTTTTGAAAAGGAGGAGGATCCAGAAGCTGCTGTTCCGGAAGCCAGCCGTTCTTCACCAATTCGTTTAGATCGATCAGCAACGGTTCTCCGGCAAATGCCGAGAGACACATGTACGGGGAATCACCCATGCCGACCGGACCGAGAGGCAGCATCTGCCACAGCTTCTGTCCGGCAACAACGAGCCAGTCGATGAAATGATAGGAGGATGCACCGAGGTCACCGGAACCGAACGGTCCGGGGAGTGATGTAGGATGCAGGAGAATACCGGCACTGCGTTCGAACGTCGTCATATTCGTCAGTATGTTAGATAGTGATTTTCTTTTCCGGAGCAGCACTGGTCTGTTTCTTGAGATGCTTGATCTCCTTGTCATTCAGATGACGCCACATACCGCGCTGAAGACCCTGCACCGTGAGTCCGGCATAGGTCAAGCGGTGGAGCCGTTCGATCTCGTAACCGAACGATTCGAACATGCGGCGGACCTGACGGTTCTTCCCTTCGTGGATATGGACGACCACTTCGCGGCTTTTCGTACCGGGAATGATCTCCAGTTCCGCCGGTGCGGTCTTGCCGTCCTCCAGATACACTCCGGATGCGAGTTTCTCCGCATGCACAGTGTCCAGTCCTTTGTCCAGAGAGACATGGTAGGTCTTCACAACCTCACTGGAGGGATGCATCAGTTTGTTGGCGAGCATACCGTCGTTGGTCAGCAGCAGCACACCGGTGGTCTGGCGGTCGAGCCGTCCTACCGGATAGATCCGTTCGCGCGTGTTGACGAGGTCCATCACCGTCCGGCGGCCTTTTTCATCGCTCGCCGTAGTGATGAAATCCTTCGGTTTGTTCAGGATGATGTAGACAAGTTTCTGAGCAAGGGAATAGGTCTGTCCGTTCACCTTGACGATATCGGACTGCGGATTCACTTTCGTGCCGAGTTCCTTCACGACGGTGCCGTTCAATTCCACTTCGCCGTTGGCGATCATCTCTTCGGCCGCACGCCGTGAAGCAACGCCGACCATGGCAAGGAACCGGTTTATGCGAAGAGTTTCTGGAAGAACGTTTTCACTTTGTTCTTCCACTTGCTCCACCCTTTTTCCTGGCCCGGGGCGTTTTGTTCCGTACCCTCCTGCGGCCTGGGTTCGTCTGCGGTCGGGCTTTGCTCCTGTCCGCGGACGATCACTTCTTCCGGTGTAGTCCCGAGTGCTGCGGTCGCGGGTTCCAACAGTGCTTCCTCCCGGACGGCCGGTTCCGAACTTAGGCTTGCGGGGATCGAAGGATCCTGTACGCTTTCCTCCGGAACTGCCCGGACGTCCGCCGGCGGATGGTCCTGTGCGCCGGTCGTCAGTCCTTCCGGTCCGTCGGCGGTCTCCGCCTCCAGCCGGTGCACCATATCCTGCGCGAGTGCCGCTTCCGAACGATGCGCTTCCGGAGACGCTTCGCTTACCGCTGAATCCTCCAGGACCGCTTCCGGCGCTGCTCCGTTTTCCTCCGAATCCGCCAGTGCCTGTTCCAGTGCCGCTTCGCTTCCCTCCGAAAGAACCGGTGCGTTTTCCACCGGGAGCGCCTGACCGTTTTCCGGTACTGTGAGCGCTGCTTCTGCTGCTGTCAAATTGCTTTCTGATGATGACTCTCCTTCTGCGGAACGTTCTCCGTCCGCTGATGTTTGCTCGGCCGGTGCAGGGATCTCAGCACCGTCCTGTTTCGCCGCACGGCGGTTCTCTTCTTTGATATTCTCCGGAACTTTGACCTTCGGTTGTTTCCCCGGTTTGTTCTTGGATCCTTCGTTCCCTTCGAGTTTCTTCTCCAGGTCCTCTTTGAATTCCAACTCCTGTTGCTCTGCGAGCAGCCGGCGGTCCACTTCGATCTCTGTTTCGTTGATGAGCTCGGCGATCTCGCGCGGCTTCGGCAGATCGGTCAGATCGTTCAGACCGAAATGTTCGAGGAATTTCTGTGTGGTGCCGTACAGCAGCGGACGCCCGGGTGTGTTCGCACGGCCGGTGATGTGGATGAGGTCCTTCTCCAGCAGCGCATTGATGATGTAGTCGACATTCACACCGCGGATGAACTCCACTTCCCCTTTCGCGATCGGCTGCTTGTAGGCGATGATGGCGAGCGTCTCCACGGCAGTGGGCGACAATCGGCGGCGTGCTTTCTCTTTGGCGAGTTTGCCGACCCAGGATGAGAATTGCTCCTGCGTGGCATAGGTGAATCCGCCGGCGATCTCGATGATGCGGAATCCGGATCCCATCTTGGTATAACCGCGGTTCAGGTCCGTGACCGCTTTGCGGATGATATCGGCATTCACGGCATAGTGGTCCGACGGCTGACGGTCCTTGTTCACATCGTCCACAATGGAACGGATGAACCGGACGGTCATCGGCTCGTCGCTGGCGAACACCAATGCTTCGATGATGTTCTTCAGTTCGGTCGAGACGACCACGTCCTCAGCAGCCGTTTCCGGCTTCACGTCCGGATTGACCTCCGGTTGTGCGTCACTCATGCTCTCGCTCTCCGATGCTGTCGTGTTGTGTCCTGCATACGTTCCTAATAGGTTGAATCGGGTGTTGCGATCTCTTCCTTATCGCTCACTTTGATGATGGTGATGTCCGTGTACGGATCGAACTGGCTGATGGCGATGATCTGCTGCTTCATCAGTTCGAGCACGGCAATGAACGTGACGACGATGCGGATCTTCTCCGTCATGGCCATGACGATCTCGAAGAAGGAGACCTCTTTCTTTTCCTTGAAGAGACCGACGATGTATTTCATCTGATCGTCCAGCGACACGTTCAGTTTATTGATCTCGTGCACATGCTTGCGCGGCATCTTATTCACCGCGAACTGGAAGGCCGCGATCAGATCGAACAGCGTCACATCACGGATGATGTCGTCGTCGTCCCCCTCTTCCACGACCATCGGATCGTTCTCGAAATTGCCACGGTAGGCGACCTTGCGGTGCTGCAGCTGCTTCCGCTCCAATTCCTCCGCCATCTCCTTCCACCGCTTGTATTCCAACAGACGCCGGACCAATTCTGCGCGCGGATCGAACACCTCTTCCGCTTCTCCTTCAGGACGCGGCAGGAGCATCTGCGCCTTGATCTGCATCAGCTCGGCAGCGGTGACGATGAACTCGCCGGCGATATCAAGATTCAGTTCCTGCAGATACTGCAGGTACTCCAGGAATTCCTTCGTGATCTTCGCTATCGGGATGTCATAGATATCCAGCTCGTCCCTCTTGATGAAGAAAAGGAGAAGGTCGAGCGGTCCTTCGAAATCCGATAATTTGACCCTGTAGGCTTTATCCATGAATTATTCTAAACCGTTCACGCAATGGCGCCGATCTTCATCTTCTCGCGGACGACGGTCATTGTCGTCTTCGCTTCGGTGCGCGCCCGAGCCTCGCCCTGTGCGAGGATATCCTTCACTTCATTGATGTTCTGTTCGTAATATGAACGCTTCTCACGGAACGGAGCAAGTGTCTCCGCGATCTTGGCGGAGCAGTTCAGCTTGCATGCTACGCAGCCGAGTGCACCGGATTCGCAGCCGCTCCGGATCTCCGGGACCTCGACCGCGTTGAATTTTTGATGGTACGAGAAGACGACGCAGACATCCGGTCTGCCTGGATCGTTCTTGCGGACCTTCAGCGTATCGGTCACGGCGGTGCGCATCTTCTTCTGGATCTCTTCGGCAGGATCGGAGAGAAGGATGGTATTGCCGAGAGACTTGCTCATTTTCTGTCCGCCGTCCAGTCCGGTGAGCCGAGCGAACTTGGTCAGCTTCGGTTCCGGTTCCGGGAAGACCTCGCCCCACTGCGCATTGAAACGCCGTGCGATCTCGCGGGTGATCTCGATGTGCGGCACCTGGTCCTCGCCGACCGGCACCACTTCCCCTTTATACAAAAGGATATCTGCCGACTGAAGGACTGGATATCCCAGGTGTCCATACACCAATGACTCCATGTTCAGGTCACGCACTTGGTCCTTGAGTGTCGGGTTCCGCTCAAGACGCGCCGTGGTGACGAGCATCGAAAAGATCAAATGGAGTTCAGCATGTTCTT
>JAVBYA010000460.1 GCA_030824295.1 Bacteroidota bacterium | reverse complement strand
ATGCCGATTCTGTCCTGGCGGTCTTCGATGAAGTGTACGGCATCGAAGTGGAGCAGTTCGGATATCCGGCCCCGGCACCCGATGCCGGAGCAGGAGGAGGGAACGAGTATGACATCTATATTTGGGGATTGTCCGTGAATGAGTACGGGTACATCGAATTCGATGCGACGAACCTCACACCCGGCAAGACCAATCCGCAGTTCACCTGCTTTGTGAACATCGACAATGATTACAGTGCAGGCTATTACACCGTCGGGATGAACGCGCTGCGGGTTACGGCGGCCCATGAGTTCCACCATCTTGTGCAGGTAAGCACCTCCGGCGCATGGTATGATGATTTCTATTTCTATGAACTCAGTTCCACTGCACTCGAATCGACCGTTTATCCCGGGATACGGGATTATCTTCAGTACATCAAGACATATTTCAATAACACGCAGAACTGGCCGTTATTCCTCCAGGCCGCCGGCACCGGATATGAACGCGCCGTGTTCGGGAAGTATCTCATGGAGAAGTACGGTCCTGGGATCATGAAGTCCATTTGGGATGAGCTGCGCACGTATCGTCCGGCACGTGCGCTGCAGCTTGCATTGAACAACCGTGCATCGTCGCTGGAACGGGAATTCTCGGAGTTCGCTCTTTGGAGTTATTACACGAACCATCGGAGCGACACAACGAAATATTTTGTCGATGCGCCGTTCTATCCGCTGGTCCGGAACCAATCCGTGACCTCTATCTCTTCATCTGCCGTGACCGTTTCCGGTTCTTCCAATAATTTCACGATGCAGTTCCAGCGTGCCGTCACCTCCGGCGCGGTGACCGATACCGCGGATGTCATCGTCACGTACTCCAACGGTGATGATGCCATCGACGGGAACGACCTTCCGCACAGTTACCAGTTAGAGTGGTCGCCGGTGTTCCGGACAGGACTGACCTCTGTCTCGTCGTCCGTGTTTGTGAAGTTCACTGCCGCCGGTCTATCGAACTGGAAGTACCATGCCGTGGGGAAAGCCGGACTTGTGCGTCCGGCCAATGTCACAGCATTCCCGGTTCCTCTCAATCCCGCAGCATCTTCATTGTTGATCGATATGAGTGGATTCGACGAATCCGGTCCCATCTCATTGACGGTCCTGTCTCTGTCGTCGCAGGATGTCATCTATCAGGGAAAGGCGACCATTACATCCTTTTCTGGCATGCAATATGCAGAATGGAAAGGGAGAGATGACCATGGGACATTGGCTTCCTCCGGCATCTATATGTTCGTCCTGTCACAGGGCTCCAGGATCGTCAAAGGAAAATTCGCGGTAATTCGATGAAAAAGTTGACATTCAAGTCCGAAAATATTGCAAAGCTGTATAACCGGCGCGTGATCCTTGATAAGATCTCATTTTCGCTGTCGGAAGGGACCGCTTTTGCAATTACGGGAAAAAACGGCTCCGGGAAGTCAACACTGGTAAAGATCCTTTGCGGTGTGCTGTCACCGACGCGCGGTACGGTCGAATTCAGCGTGAGCGGCACTGTTGTTCCGTATCCGGACTATTATCCGCATATCGGACTCGTCTCGCCGTACCTGAACATGTACGAAGAGTTCACGGCAGAGGAGAATCTGGCATTCATTGCAAAAGTGCGCGGATTGGGAGCAGGATGGAACGATCGGAGAGACATGCTGCTGAAGGAATTCGGCATCTATGATCATCGAAAGAAGGAAGCGCGGTATTATTCATCCGGAATGAAACAGAGACTGAAGTATTGCGCTGCATTGCTGCATGAACCGTCGCTCCTTGTATTGGATGAACCGTCGTCCAACCTCGATCGCTACGGTATCGATGCGGTGCAGAAGTTCATGGAACTGCAGAAAAAGAGCGGCATTCTGATGTTCGCAACGAACGATGCAGAGGACCTTCAGTTCGCCGATACGATCTATAATATCGAGGATGTCAAACAGGGAAGTCGTTGAACAACAGACAAATTTATCGTATTTTGAACCGATGATCGCACTCACCTCATACCACATTTTTGTGAAGGAATTCGTCTCTGAATTCCGGACGCGGTATGCGCTGAACGCATTGCTGATGTTCGTCGTGACGACCCTCTCCATCATCCTTTTCTCCATCGGTCAGGAATCCCCCTCAAGCGATGTCCTTTCGGGCACCCTCTGGATCGTCATCTTCTTCAGTGCCATGTCCGGCCTTTCCCGCACCTTCGTGGCGGAGGAAGAACGGGGAACCTCGCTGACCCTCCGCTTGTTGGTGAATGCGAATGCGGTCTATATCGGCAAGCTGCTCTATAATTTTGCATTGATCCTGGTCCTGTCGCTCATCATCGCCGTTGCGTATCTGCTCTTCATCAACGAGTTCGGCGTGAAGACCTATGAGATATTCTGGCTGACCATCCTGCTGGGGAGCGCGGGACTCGCCAGTGCTTCAACGATCCTGGCGGCCATCATCGCGAAGGCGAACACGAAAGGGACACTCTTTCCGGTGCTCGCGTTCCCGATCCTGCTGCCGCTGCTGCTTACCTGCATCAACGCCACGAAGCTCGCAACGGAAGGGGCGTTCCTGGCGGAGGCGATGCAGGAGTTCCAGATCCTTATTTCGTTCACTGTCGTGATGATCGCGACCTCATTCCTCGTCTTTGATTTCGTTTGGAAAGATTGACCATGAAACTCTGGCTGAAGATCGCTGTCTCCGTTTGGCTCACCGCCGTCATCATCGCCGGCATCGCATTCCCGATGATGCGGGTGCCGGAGACCTGGTATCATTTCCCGTTCATTCCCGGTCTGGAAGAGAAAGCCCGCAATATCATCTTCCACGTACCGATCTCCTGGGCCACCGTCGTGGCGTTCGTCATGTCGATGATCTACGGTATCATCTACCTGAAGAAGAAGGATATCGATTATGATCTCCGCTCGGTCTCGTCCGCCAGTCTGGGCTTGCTGCTTTGCGTTCTCGCCACCGTCACCGGCGCCATCTGGGCGAAGTTCAACTGGGGCTCGTTCTGGAACTGGGACCCGCGGCAGACCTCCATCTTCATCCTGCTGCTCATCTATGGTGCATATTTCGTCCTCCGTTCCGCTATCGATGAAGAAGAACGGCGTGCAACACTCTCGTCCGTCTATTCCATCATCGCCGGTGTCACCGTTCCGTTCTTCATCTTCGTCATGCCGCGCATCATGTCCGGACTCCATCCGGGTTCGCTCGGCGACGAACAGGGGAAAGGACCGGTGCTGGAGTTCAAGATGGCCACGAACATGCTGATGGTCTTCTTCGCATCGCTCATCGGTTTCACCGTGCTCTATTTCTGGATGTACACATTGAAGGTCCGGCAGATGCGGATCGAACGGCACGTGCAGCAGATCACAGATTCACAATAATCGAGGAACACAATGGAATTCTTTGAACAGAATCAACTCTACGTCGTCCTGGTGGTCATCCTGTCCATCTGGTTCGGTTTCCTGGGATATATGTTCCGGCTGGACGCCAAGATCAAAAAACTCGAAGAACAGATCAAGAAATAGGAGGATCACATGAACCTGAAAGTCATTGTTGCCGGTATCATCATCGTCGGAGCTCTCGTCTTCGGCGCCACCACCTTCATGGAAAGCAACATCGAGTACATGGATTTCGAAGCTGCACAGAACGTGAACAAGAAGGTCCAGGTGAAAGGGAAGTGGGTGAAGGAGAAGGAATCCGCGTTCGATGCATCGAAGTCGCAGTTCACCTTTTACATGGTGGACGATAATGCGGTGGAGATGAAGGTCGTACTGGACGGCGCAAAGCCGAACAACTTCGATATCGCCACCGAGGTCGTTGCCAAAGGACGCTACAAAGAAGGATATTTCCACGCGAACGAACTGCTCACGAAGTGCCCTTCAAAATATGAGGGGGATGGCGAAGCAGTGAAGAAAACATTGTGAGGTTTGCATGTTCGGTGCTGCACTGATCAAGATCGCGTTCGCTGCTTCCATCATCTCCACGTTCCTGTATTTCGTCGTGCACCGCAACCCGTCCGACACGGTCAGGAAGTTCGCACGGTGGTTCTATGAGATCGCCGTGGCAGGGATCGTCATCGCCTCGGCGATGCTGCTCTATTTCATCCTGACCCATCAGTTCCAGTACTATTATGTGTGGAACTACAGTTCCACCGACCTTCCGCTCTCGCTGCTCATCTCCACGTTCTATGCGGGACAAGAGGGGAGTTTCATGCTCTGGGCACTCTATACCGGCATTATCGGACTCATCCTGCTTCGTTACACCTCCAAACGCGGATATGAAGCGGAGTTCATGGCGGTCTTCTCCGCCATCTTCAGCTTCCTGATCCTGATGCTTGTAGTGAAGAACCCGTTCAAACCGATCTGGGAACAATTCTCCACAGAACTGCTGCATGTTGGCGCAATGCCTGCCGGGACCACTAACTACATTTGGGTGGACCAGGCGCGCGGATTGTGGGCACAGATCCCGGCAGAGGGGAAAGGACTGAACGCACTCTTACAGAATTACTGGATGGTGATCCATCCGCAGATCCTCTTCATCGGTTTCACTTCCATGTCCATCCCGTTCGCATATGCTGTTGCCGGCATGCTGAAACGTGACTACGTCAGCTGGATCCGCGTTGCGACTCCCTGGACCGCATTCGGTTCGCTGATGTTGGGGACCGGTATCATCCTAGGCGGATATTGGGCGTATGAAACACTCGGCTGGGGCGGTTACTGGGGCTGGGACCCGGTAGAGAACTCGTCACTGGTGCCGTGGCTCGTCTGTGTTGCATCCATCCACACCATGCTTGCGCAACGGAAGAACGGAACGTATATCAAAACGAATCTCGTCCTGAGTATGTTTTGCTTCCTTCTAGTACTCTATTCAACATTCCTCACCCGGAGCGGTGTGCTCGGCGAAACATCGGTGCATTCGTTCGTCGACCCGGGCATGTGGGTCTATTGGCTGCTGCTGATGGTCATCGGACTCTTCTCGGCGCTCGGATTCGGTCTCCTCTTCCGCCGATGGAAAGAGATGCCGATCGTTCCCGTGCAGCATTCGCTCGTCTCGAGGGAATTCGCGCTCTTCCTCGGTGCTTCGGCGCTCGTCTTCGCATCCATCTTCATTCTGATCGGCACATCGTCCCCCATCATCACCAACATCATGAAAGGGAAGATCTCCGCGGTCGATCCTTCGTTCTATGTGACCACCACGCTGCCGCTCGGCATCGCCATCGCACTGCTGGCCGGTTTCGGTCAGTTGCTCTGGTGGCAGAATTCGAGTACCTCGGACCTGCTCAAGCAGCTTCGCATTCCGGCCGCATTGGCGGCGCTCTTCACGGTGATGACCTTCCTGATGGGCGCAACGCACATCGCCATGATCATCTTCATCTACGCATCGGCATTCGCGCTCTTCACCAATCTCATCGTCGGCTGGAGGATCGTGCAGGGGAATCCCAAGATGGCCGGCGGCGCCCTTGCGCATGTCGGTATCGCGATGATGTTCCTCGGGTTCGTTGCATCGGCCAAATACGACGATGTGAAGACCCTCAATCTGGAACAGGGGAAGGAAGTGCAGGCGCTCGGGTATACGATGAAGTATGTCGGCTATCAGCCGCTGGAACGCGGCCGCTTCGGATTCAATGTGGAAGTGACGAAGGACGGACAGAAGTTCGTCGTGACGCCGGTGATGTTCAAGGAGAGTGAGGAAGGTTCGCTCATCCGGAATCCGGACATCGTCAACATGATCACGAAGGATTTCTATGTGTCGCCCCTCTCGCTCGAAGTGCCGGAAGAAGGGGGACACGAACATGAAGTGACCCTCTTCAAAGGAAAGAAAGAGCAGTATGAAGGGATGGAACTGACCTATCTGGATTACACCTTCAGTCAAACGAAGGAACAGGGGAACTTCCTGGTGATGCAGATCGAAGTGAACATCAACGGGAAGAAGGAGATCGTCCGCCCGACCATGTCCAATAAAGGTGGACAGCCCACCTTCACCGAAGCCGCCGTACCGAACTCACCGATCTCTTTGCTGATCAAAGGGATGAATCCGAGTCAGGATGACGGTGAAGCGAAGGTGACGCTGGAAGTGAAAGGGATCACGCACGGCGAAGGGACCATTGCACCGAAGGCAGAGACCCTCGTAGTCGAAGCGAGCGTGAAACCGTACATCAACCTCGTCTGGATCGGCACCGTTCTGCTCATCGGCGGATTCTTCATCACCATCGTCCGCCGCATCAAAGAAGTATCCAAAGAGTAACTGCGTAATAAGAACGTGTATAACGACAAAGGCCGGTCAGTGACCGGCCTTTGTCGTTTACATATGTGTGTCCGGATCGATCAGATCCGTGTCCGCCATTCCTGCACCATCTTCTTGTCGATACGGAGCATGCCGCCTGCAACTGTGCTCGGGATCGGCTCAGGATAATACTTCTGACAGCAGGCGTAGGCTTCCAGACTCTCCATGTTCCAGTAGGAGGGACAGTTGGCGCAGTGGATGTTCTCGCCTTCCAGATAGAAATCGTTGGAACGGCACGATTCGCTCAGACTCATGGCCGTGACGATCTTTCCCCGCGGCGTGACATAGACGAGGATGGGAATGGTCTGCACGCCCTCCGGATCCTTGATCCGTACGATGCGGTAGTTCATCACTTTTTCGGAAGGGATGACGATGTCATTCCCATCGATCATGGCATTCATCGTGGAACTATTGATCTTCTCTTTGGAAGGTGCGATGCCGTAGCCGATGGAGGGCTGGTGATCGATCACCGGATGGTACGTCCGGTTGATGGTCGCAAAGAAATACCCGACGCCGCCGACGAGCACCGCGATCAGGATGACGATGGAAGCGGTCTTGATCATCCGCTGCTGCGGCGTCACTTCGATCACTTTCAGAACATTGCCGCACTGCAGGCAGACGATGGCGGAACTGAGCTGATGCGATCCGCACTTGGGACAATTCATGGTTGCTCCTTGTTAGAGTACATTGAAGAACGATTTCACACCGAGCGGTTCCACACTGTAGAACGGCTCGCCGTAGGCGACATTCACCAGGCTGCCGTAATGCATATCCCGGGCCCTGATCGAATCCAAGAACAGTTTCGAGCTCAACATAGTTTCCCGTTCCGTGCTCTTGGGATTGTAGAATTGGGAGGAGAACGCCTCCAAAGAACGCTGCTTCACATCATACACGTCCGATACATCCACGATGAATGAGGGGGTGAACTCGTATTTCTGCATGAAATGGAAGTATTTGGCGGGACGGAACGGGTCCTGCTTCTTCCCGTTGTAGCTGGTCCGGATCTTTTCCAGACCGCTGTAGAACCACGCCTCGCGGCAGAGCCGGTGCGCATGTTCGTGGTCCGGATGACGCTCCAGCCAGTGCGGAAAGAGGAGCACCGTCGGCTGATAATGCCGGATCACCTGCATCAGTTTGCGGATGTTCGGCTGGTTCACTTCGATATTGCCGTCATGCAGCTTCAGCCGCATCCGTTCGGTGATACCGAGGATCGCCGAAGCTTCCTCCGCTTCCTTCAGCCGGATAGCTCGGGTTCCGCGTGTGCCGAGTTCACCGTCCGTCAGGTCCAGGATGCCGACCGATTTCCCCTGTTTCACTAATTTGGCCACCGTCGCAGAACAGGAGAGTTCAATGTCGTCCGGATGGGCGCCGATGGCGAGTACGTCGAGTTTCATGGTTTTTCCTTTCAATATAACGAACGTTTTTCTTATTCGCACTCTTTGGAATAATACGTATATTCTCTCCATGAGCGATGAGAGGATCATATCGGTCGGCGAACTGACCCGCCAGATCAAAGGAATGCTGGAACTCGGCTTCCCGAACCAGTGGGTGCAGGGGGAGATCTCCAACTGTAAGCACCATACCTCAGGTCATCTGTACTTCACGCTGAAGGATGAGCAGGCACAGATCTCCGCCGTTATGTGGCGCAGCAGAGTGGGGCAACTCCGCTTTCGTCCTGCCGACGGAATGAAAGTGATCGTGCGCGGCAATGTGACCCTCTATGAACCGCGCGGCAATTACCAGATCGACTGTCAGAGCATCCAGCCGCTCGGAAAAGGGGACCTGCAGATCGCGTTCGAACAGATGAAGGAACGGCTGCAGAAGGAGGGACTCTTCGATGAAGCACGGAAACGTCCGCTGCCGGAATACCCTCTCCGCATCGGCATCGTCACCTCGCCGACCGGAGCGGCTGTGCAGGATATGATCTCCGTGCTCTCCCGCCGGTTCCCGGCGGTGGAACTGATCATCGTCCCGGTGAAAGTACAGGGAGCAGGAGCAGCAGAGGAGATCGCCGGCGCGATCGGTCTGCTGAATGACGAGAAGATGGCCGATGTGATGATCGTGGGACGCGGCGGCGGTTCGCTGGAGGACCTCTGGGCGTTCAATGAGGAGGTCGTTGCCCGCGCCATCGTTGCATCGAAGATACCGGTGATCAGCGCCGTCGGGCATGAGGTGGACTTCAGTATCAGCGATTTTGCTGCGGATCTGAGGGCTCCAACCCCTTCTGCCGCGGCCGAACTGGTCGTGAAGGACGTCCGGGAGGTCGTTGAACTTATACGCAATTATTGCTATACTATGACCGGTGCAATGAACAATGCCATCGATTCATACAAGCAGACGATCGCACATCTCACGCAGAGTTATTCGTTCAATAAACCGCACGATCTACTTCGCCAGCGCAGTCAACATGTGGATGAGCTGCACCGCAGGCTCGAACAGGGACTGCAGCACCGTTTTGCAATGATCAAACAGCATACCGTCTCGCTGAACGGCCGTATCAGGACGCTCGATCCGACACTGGTCCTGAAACGTGGTTACGCCATCGTCCGCCAGGGGGACCGTATTGTCTCTTCGGCTGCCGGTGCAGCAGCGGGCGCAGCAACGATCCAGTTCCACGACGGCAGCGCCGAAGCGGAACTCAAACAAAGAAAGAAGAATTAGTGTCCAAAAAAGAGACGAAACAGACGTTCGAACATTCCCTGGGAAAACTGGAGAAGATCGTCGATGCGCTTGAGCAGGGGGATGTTCCGCTGGAAGAATCCCTGAAGCTGTACGAGGAGGGGATCCAGCTCTCCAAGGAGTGTATGGAAACGCTGGGAAAAGCCGAGGTCCGTATCAAGCAGCTGACGAAGGACCTGAACGGAAAATTACATTTGACCGACTTTGAAGAATAAGGCAGCGATGGACACCGATCAATCACGATTCCTGCAGCACATCCACGACCCCCACGATCTGCGGAAACTCGACGTCTCTTCGCTCAGAACGGTCTGTGCGGAAGTGCGGAGTTTTCTGGTCGACTCCGTTTCGAAGACCGGCGGTCATCTCGGCGCCGGACTTGGTGCGGTCGAACTGACCGTGGCTCTGCACTACGTCTTCAACACTCCGGAAGATAAACTGGTGTGGGATACCGGCCATCAGGCATATCCCCACAAGATCCTGACAGGACGCAAGGACCGGCTCCATTCCATCCGTCAAATGAACGGACTGAGCGGCTTCCTCCGCCGCGATGAAAGCGAATACGATACCTTCGGCGCCGGACATGCGAACACCGCGATCTCTGCCGCATTGGGTATGGCCACCGCACGCGATTTCGCGAAGAAGGATTTCAAAGTGGTCGCCATCGTTGGGGACGGTTCGCTCACCGGCGGTATGGCGTACGAGGGACTCAACAACGCCGGCGTCCTGAAGAAGGATATGATCGTCGTGCTGAGCGATAATAAGATGGTCTCGCTCTCCGCCAACAATCCCACACTCTGGTCCCTACACAATTATTTCTCCGAAGCACTCACGCATCCCACCTACAACAAGTTCAAAGCGAATGTGTGGGACCTTACCGGCAAGCTCGATACGTTCGGCGACCGGCTGCGGAGCGTTGCCGGGAAATTGGAACGCGGCGTGAAAGCGGTCGTCACTCCCGGTATGATGTTCGAAGCGATGGGCTTCCGGTATTTCGGTCCGTTCAACGGACACAACGTGGTGAAGCTCGTCGAGATCCTGCAGCATGTGAAGGAATTGAAAGGTCCCATCCTTCTCCATCTGAACACGGAAAAAGGGAAGGGATACGAACCGGCCGAGCGCGATGCGTCCAAGCTGCATGGCGTGACCCCGTTCGATAAAGTAACGGGACAGTCTCCGAAATCGACCGCACCTGCGGCGTATACGAAGATCTTTGGCAACGCTCTTCTGGAGATCTGCCGTTCCAATGACAAAGTGGTCGGTATCACGGCTGCCATGCCGGACGGAACGGGACTCGATATCCTGCAGAAAGGGATGCCGGAACGGTTCTTCGATGTCGGCATCGCAGAACAGCACGCTGTCACCTTCGCTGCCGGAATGGCAACGGAAGGATATATTCCGGTCGTTGCGATCTATTCCACGTTCCTCCAGCGCGCCTTCGATCAGATCATCCACGATGTGTCGCTGCAAGATCTGCATGTGGTCTTCGTGATGGACCGTGCCGGTCTTGTCGGTGCGGACGGACCGACGCATCACGGTGCATTGGACCTGTCGTACCTCCGCTGCATCCCGAACATGGTCATCATGGCGCCGAGCGACGAGAATGAACTGCGCGATATGCTCTACACGTCTGTTCAGCTGAAGAATTGCCCCGTCGCCATCCGGTACCCGCGCGGGAATTCACTGGGACTCCCGGTGAAAGAGAAGATGGAACAGATCCCTGTCGGCACCTCCGTAACGCTCCGCAGCGGTAAGGATATCGCCATCCTCGCCGTGGGGACGATGGTCGCGCAATCCCTGCAAGCGGCGGAACTACTGGCAGCGGACGGCATTCAGGCAGAGGTCATCAACATGCGGTTCATCAAGCCGCTGGACAGGAAGAAACTCGAAGAATTGGCCGGCAGATTCAAGCGTATCGTCACGGTGGAAGAGAACAGCATCATCGGCGGGTTCGGCTCCGGGGTCCTGGAAGAATTTGCGTCGATGAATGCTCCGTCCGTATCCGTGAAGACCCATGGCCTGGTGGACGGTTACGTGACGCAAGGAACACCTGCTGAACTGCTTCGCTTGACGAAATTGGACGCTCCCGGCATCGCCGAGGTCGTCAAAGCTTTCCATCGTTCAGTACAATAACCTACAATCGATTCGGACGGGATTATGGCCGCTACGGAAGCTACAACGGAAAAAGCGAAGATCGGTATCGTCGGACTGGGATGGATCTCCCAGGTGTTCCATCTGCCGATACTCACGAAACTGCCGGATGTGCAGATCACCAGTGTGTGCGATCGGGACAAGACCCGTGCCCGTGCGCTGGCAGAGAAATACGGCATCAAGAAATTCTATACCGATTACAACGAGATGCTCGCCAACGAAGAGCTGGATGCGGTGGACGTCTGCACTTCCACTGATGCGCATAAAGAAGTGGCGATCGCTGCGCTGGAAGCGAAGCGGGATGTGTTCGTGGAGAAACCGATCGCCCGGAAATTGGACGAGGCCATTGCCATCGCCGAATCGGTGAAGAAGAACAAACGGAAACTGATGGTCGGAATGAACCACCGGTTCCGGCCCGATACGATGATGCTCCGCAGCTTCATCGAGAACAAGGAACTCGGCAAAGTGTTCTACGCCAAGACCGGATGGCTGAAGCGTCCGTCTTCGGACGGAGCATGGTTCTCGCAGAAGGAGATGTCGGGCGGCGGCGTGATCCTG
>JAVBYA010000048.1 GCA_030824295.1 Bacteroidota bacterium | reverse complement strand
AGATTGTACGAAGCGCTCGGTTCCGCGCGCAGAGAACGCTCCTTGCCAAGCGAATCACGGAACGTGAATTCCTCCTCGTCCGTCAATGCGGTCAGGATGCCGATGGAGGTCCCTCCTTCCGTCTTGCCGGAGAACTTCGCCGCACCGAGGATGGTGGCGGTCCGCGGCTCGTCAGTAACGAGCGCGCCCGGTTCCGGCGGCCCGACGGAAATAGGACGGCCGATGCGGCGCGAATAGAACAGTCCCGGACCGAAATCGCCGCCGAAGGTGACGAAGCGGAGGATCTGTGTTCCTTCAATGAAGAACGGCCGCTTCTCCGGATAGAACGTTTCGAACGATGACAAGTTCAGAACGGCGGGGTCCGCCTCCACCTGTGCAAAGTCGGGATTGATGGTCGCGTCGAGCGTGAAATTGGAACTGACGCCGTACTTCAGGTCCACACCGGCATCCGGACGGAGCCGCTCGATCTTCACGCGGCCGTCGGTACGGGGATAGTGCTCCGAGGATCCGACAACATACGGCAGCACTTCGGCCGTTGCTGCACTCTTGATATCCGCCATGCCGCTCATCGTGCCGAACTGAGAAACGTATCCATCCTTCTGCTTGCTGATAAGGTTCCAGTTGGTCTCTTCCTGTTTCCGGGAGATCTTCCGGATCACATTGATGCCCCACGTATCATTCCCTTCCGTGAAGCGGATCTGTGAGAGCGGGATCCGCATCTCAACACTCCAGCCGTTCTCCAATATTTTTGTGACCGGTTCCCAGACCGGGTCCCATGATTCATCCTCATCGCGTCCGTCGTTATATTCCAGCAGGTCGGTCTTGCTCCCGGACGGCAGCACTACAAAGATGAATGCCGTCTGCCGGTCATAGTAACTGTCGAAGGCAACAGCGAACCAATCCGACTGCGGCACGTGGTCGCGGCGCGCCAGCCGCGAGACGATACTGTCCGGCTGTGAATCGTACATCATCGCGTAAAGATAGATGTTGTCATCATCAAAGAGCACGCGGAACTCCGTCCGCTCGGTCTCCGGCGCATTGTCCACCGGCTCACGCTGCACGAAATCCGCAGCCAGCGGCGCCTGCTGCCATACGGCATCGTTCCCGTAACCGTCGATGACGGGAGGAACAGCGGTGCGGACAGCGGCGATGTTCCTGGGCTGTGCGGTGACTAATGAAGACAACAGGGCGCAGAAGAAGAGCGCGAGGAAGGTTCTCATATGGGGTCAGGATTAGTGGACAATGCGCTCTAATTACGCCAATATGAGATGGAAACGCAAGCGTGCCGAAGCTGATTCAGGACAATTGTTAACGGCGACCGGTAGATGTGCGAACGAACACTGGTCCCTGCTCGTACCGGAATTCGTTGGTCAGTTGTTGTACTCTCCGGCCATCTTTCGTGTAGAGGACGATGCTGAATTTGGTGTTCTCCGTGTCTGATTCCTCTGTGACCAAATAATCCCCGTCCGGCGACCAGCTGTGCCAGCCCAGATTCACAGCAGTATCCGCCGTGAACGCTCTGCTTCCGGTCCCGTCAGGGCGGATGAGATAGATGCCGGAATGGGAGCGCTGATTGGAGATGTAGGAGATGATGTTCCGGTTCGGTTCCCAGAACGGCGGACCGGCGTGATAACTGTGGATGAATGCTGTTGTATCCTCTTCCGGGTAGTGGGTCAGCCGGCGAAGGTTCGCACCATCCGCATCCATCATCCAGAGTTCATCGTACCGTGTTCCCCGTTTCGACCGAAAGACGATCGATCCGCCATCCGGCGAGAAGATGGGATCGTTGTCATTGAGGGTGTCCGACGTGAGACGCTGGAGCTCGTTGCCGTTCCGGTCGATCCGATAGATCTCCCCCCGCCGATGGTCCTTGGCTGATGCAACAACAAACTCTTCGCCCCCTTTGCGCACTCCGACCCACGAATCTGCCACAAGGAATGAACTGATCCTGCGTACATTCTTTCCTTCCCCATCCATCTCATACAGAAAATATTTCCGGTGAGAGGTGTCGCGGTCCGAAACGAAATAGATCCTGTCGCCATACGATGCATAGACCCAGTCCACCCCCTTCCAGTTGGAGATGTTCCGTTTATTCCCGCCGTCCGGATCCATGGTGAAAATCTCGTAATTTTCCTTCTCTTTTTCGAACAGGACGTTGTATACGATCTTCGTGCCGCGCAGCGACGGCGGCACATTGAACTGACCGGCAGCATATCCGGTGCAGAGAATCAAAAAAGCGAATAATCTCATACTGTTGATCGGTATGTTGCCGATCCGGTCAGCAGGGACCGGACGGCAGGGTGAGAGTTCATTTCCACGCGCCGAGGATCGCACCCATCACGATGAAGGTGACGACCCAATATGCACCGTTGATGAACCACTGAAGCGTGGGACGCTGTTCAAACAGATACACAACGCCGAAGGCGGGGGCGACCCAGCCGATGCCGGTGGCTGCTCCGGCGGCGATGCCGAATGCCATATCCGACTGCGGACCGAGGAACAGTGCCAGGTTCAGCGACGCGATGAGAGACAGGATGAACGCACCGCCGTAGATCTTGGCGGGATTCCCCTGCTTCACCGATTCTTCCGTCATGCCTGCTACTTTCATCCACGCATTGCCGAACATCAGCGGCGAGTACCAGACACCGCCGAGCATGAACGCGGAAAGCGCCGCCGTGAAGACCGCAAGCCAGTTGAGACTGTTGAACGATGCTGCCATATCCATAGGACCTCCGAAGATTGGTGATGGAACAGTGTGTGAACGAACCTGCGCCAATCTACATCATCCGTTCCGCGCAGTCAAGCAGCATCGGACCGAAACGGGAAAAATCGCGACTGAAACCGGAATGCAAGAGCTGGTCTCCCGCAGAATACGCTGAATCACGCTGAAAGAAAAGAAGAAAACCGTAAGGCCCAAAAGAGCTTTAAAAATATTCCCGCAGATCTCGCAGAATCACGCAGAAACAGGAAGAAGAAAAACTGAAAGGTTATTAAAAGTCTTGATAAAGATTCCCGCAGAAAGCGCAGAATCACGCTGAAAGAAAAGTAGAAAACCGGAAGGCCAACAAAAACCTTGAAAAAGGATGCCCGCAGAAAACGTAGAGTCACGCAGAAACAGGAAGAAGAAAAACTGAAAGGTTATTAAAAGTCTTGAAAAAGATTCCCGCAGAATTCGCTGAACCTCGCTGAAAGGAGGAGATGACTAAGTGAAAAGAGGCGGACAATTTGGAGAATATTGGCTTAACAACCTTGTGTACCAATTGAATTAGCTTGATAGATTTCGTCGAAATACGCAGAATATGTGCTGAAGGGAGGACGAATATGACAGAAAATGAACTATCATTCATCGCTCGGGGGGCGATCTTCACAGTATTTAAAACATTGGGGCCGGGCTTGTTGGAGTCCGTTTATGAGAGTGCGTTAACCGAGGAACTGATCGAGCGAGGGATTGAGGTCCGCAGGCAGGTGCCGATACCTGTCGTCTATGGCGAGACCACGCTGGACGTCGGATTCCGCTTAGACCTTCTGCTGGAAGAAAAACTGATCATCGAGATCAAATCGGTTGAAACATTGACGGCAGTGCACCACAAACTGCTCATCACGTACTTGCGGCTTTCGCGGAAGAAGATCGGATTATTGGTGAACTTCAATACGACCGATGTCTCAAAAACCATCTTTCGAAAAGTAAATGGATTATAGTCGATCTTCCAATTTTCATTGTCTTTCTGCGACATTCTGCGTGTTCTGCGGGATCCTCTATTGGTTTTGCCTACCCCTTTCATTTTGTGAAGCACGCTAATTCGTTCAAGTATTTTTATTATCTTTCTGCGGAATTCTGCGTGTTCTGCGGGAGCAACCTTGAACGAATATGAGATCGATACGGAACTGAACGACACCACCATCCGGCTGGTGCTGATACCATTCTTTGGACTGGTCATTCCGAACATCACCGGGATGATCGACAACGGACGGTATTCCGCACCGGAGCTGTTCGCCGCGTACCTCTATTTCATCTTCATCGCCTTCGCCATCTGGCAGGGGAACCGCTATCTCCTCTTCCGCCTCCGCCTCCGTTTCTCCTGGCTCAGTCAGCCGGTGTATAAAGTGCTCGCGCTGGTGGTCTCCAACATCTTCTACACCATCCCGATCTCCGTGGGACTGATGACGATGTGGTACGTGTTCGCGCAGCATTCGGCGGCGGACTGGAATGTCATCTTCAAAGCCACCGCATTATGCGTGGTCTGCGTCGTCTTCATCACCCATACATACGAGACCGTATTCCTCATCAAGAGCTGGGGAACGGACAAATCGAAGGGCGAACAGCTGGCGAAAGCGAAGATCGAAGCGGAACTGGAAGCGCTGAAGAACCAGATCGACCCGCACTTCCTCTTCAATTCCCTCAACACGCTCTCCCATCTCATCGGACAGGACCAGACGAAAGCAAAACGGTTCAACGACGATCTGGCGGAAGTGTACCGTTACATCCTCTCCAACAAAGAGCGGAATCTGGTGCTGCTGGACGAAGAACTGCAGTTCGCGGAACGGTACTTCTCCCTGCTGTGCATCCGGTTCGGCGATGCGGTGGGGCTGACGGTGGAACGTGATGCCGGTACGGAGGACCTCCTGATCCCTCCCATCTCTCTGCAGATCCTGCTGGAGAACGCCGTCAAACACAATGCATTCTCGGACGAACAGCCGCTCGTGATCGGTATCGGTATCCGCGGTGCAACGGTCGTTGTATCCAACCAGATCCGCCCCAAAGAGACCGCGGGACATTCATCCCGTATCGGGCTGAGGAATCTCAACGAACGGTACCGTCTCATCACCGGCAAGGAATTGACCGTGCAGAATGATGATGCCGTTTACACCGTCACTCTTCCCCTGCTGAGGACGTCATGACCATCATCATCATCGAGGATGAACGACCGGCTGCGGAGCGGCTCGCTGCCATGGTCCGCGAATTCGATCCGGACATCCGCATCGCTGCGGTCCTGCGCAGCGTGAAGGAAGCGCAGGCGTGGCTCTCGTCGCATCCCGCACCGGACTGTCTCCTGGCGGACATCCAGCTCTCCGACGGCCTGTCGCTGGAGCTCTTCCGCACCCAGCACATCACGGCACCGGTCATCTTCACCACCGCATATGACGAGTACCTGATGAAAGCGTTCGCCTTCAACAGTATCGACTACCTGCTGAAACCGATCGACCGTGAGAAGCTGTTCCGCGCCCTCACCAAGTACCTCAACCTGCGGGAACACTTCACCGGGAACATCGCTGCGATGTCGGAACAGTGGGGACGGCAGCAGCCGGTGACCGACCGCCTGGTGGTGAAGAAGGGGACAGACTACATCGTACTGAAGAACGAGCAGATCGCGTACTTCTATTCCGAGCATAAGATCACCTTCCTCATCGACACGAACGGGGTCCGGTACATCGTGGACAAACCGTTGGCCGAACTTGAGCATTCATATACCCTTCCTGCATTCTTCCGCATCAACCGGAAGTATCTGGCCGCGTATCCTGCAGTCGTCCGCTTTCGTCCGTACGACAAAGGGAAGGTGATCGTAGAACTGAAACCCGCTCCGGCCGATGAAGTGATCGTCAGCCAGGAGAATGCTGCCGCATTCAAACAGTGGATAGGCAAGTGAGCGTTGCGGCGGGACGGCAGACGGGGTCACCGGAGAAATATTAGAACATTCTGAGTTGTTATGGGGCCCCAAACCTAGTACATTCCCTATCTATGATTCCATACCAATTCCTCCTTATTCTTCTTGTGACAGCCCTGCTGCCGGCCGGCACGCCGTCCACCAAGTTCAAAGGACCGGACCCGAAAAAGGCGATCACGCAGTTGTCCCACGAAGTGTGGCAGTCCGATCACGGTCTCCCGCAGAACTCCATCACTGCCATTCAGCAGACGGAGGATGGGTTCCTGTGGCTGGGCACGCAGGAAGGGCTTGTCCGTTTCGACGGTGTGCGGTTCACGGTCTTCGACAAGAACAACACACCGCAGATCAGGAACAACCACATTGTCGATCTGGCCGTCAACCGCAGCGGCACGCTCATCATCGCGACCCACAGTGAAGGATTGGTGGCATTTCGAAACGGCATCTTCATGCGGGTGACCAATGTACCGCAGCTCGACGGAACCCAGCTGCGCCACATCCACATCGACCGCCGCGGCTCGATCTGGGTCTCCACGCGGGACAGCGGTATCGTTCGTATCGATTCGAATTCCAATACCCACTACACCGCCCGGAATGGATTAGTGAGCAACAATGTCTGGGATGTGGCAGAGGATGCCGCCGGACGGTTCTGGGTCGCTGCAGAAGGCGGTCTCTCGGTGATCACCCCCGATACCATCCTCTCCTTCTCACGGAAGGAGGGCGTGATGGCCCATGAGAATTTCTCACTCCTTCCGCTTTCCGGCGGCGAGATCTGGGTCGGCGGAAGGGACGGGATGCAGAAATTCCGGCTGGAGCGCTCCGTTCTGCGTGAAACGGAACGATATACCCGCGAGTCCGGTCTTGCCGGCACCGGCGTATATGAAATGCTCTCCGACCAACAAGGGAATATCTGGATCTGCGGGGACCGCGGATTGACCAGACTCTATGACGGAACATTGTCCACATTCACGGAAAAGGAAGGTCTCTCGGAACAATTGTTGAACGCCGTCTTCGTGGACCGCGAAGGGAATCTCTGGATCGGAACGGACGGCGGCGGATTGAATGTATTGAAGGACGGAATATTCACTTCCTACTCCGTGAAAGAAGGGATGCCGCACAACAATACCTGGACCGTGATCGAAGACAAATCACGGAACCTCTGGGTCGGTACCGATGAAGGACTTGTCCTGTTCGACCAGTCCACGGGGGTCCGTCGGGTCTATAATAGAAAGGATGGTCTATCCCACCGGCTCATCTGGAGTTTGTCCACTGACAGCGGCAACGGTCTCTGGGTCGGCACGATCAACGGTTTGAACAGGATCGTGAATGAACGGATCGTTCCCCTTCCCAAAGAACTCCGGTTCGAAGATCAGGCGATCAACACGCTCACAACGGACCGCACCGGCGCGCTGTGGGTCGGCACATCCGGCAGCGGATTGTATAAAGTGGTGAACAACCGCCGGACCAAGATCGGCGTGGAACACGGGATCACCAATGAGTTCATCAACGTGATCATGGAGGACCGGCACGGCAACATCCTGGTCGGCACGGACGGAGACGGTCTGCTCATCCTCCGGGACGATACCGTCCGGGCTCGGTACACGGTGAAGGAAGGTCTCACCTCCAACTTCATCTATTCGCTGTATGTGGACGCCCAGAACAACTATTGGGCAGGAACGCTCGGCAACGGACTGAACATCTTCGACGGCTCGGCGATCCATTCCTTCACCATGAAGGAAGGGATGTTCGACGACGTCATCTTCCAGATCCTGGAGGATGATTTCCGCCGGATGTGGTTCTCCTGCAACAAAGGGATCTTCCAGGTGGAGCGCCAGCAATTCTTCCAGATGATCGGGGGCTCGTCCGCGCATGTGACCTACACAGCGTACGGAAAAGAGAACGGCATGAACACATCCGAATGCAACGGCGGCACGTCGCCGGCAGGATGGAAGACCCGCAGCGGACATCTCTGGTTCCCCACATCACGCGGTGTGACGATGGTGGACCCGAAGAACATCACCATCAACACACAGCCGCCGCTCGTGGTGATCGAGGATCTCATCATCGACAATCAAACAGTGGCGCATTCGTCCGCCGCACTCATCCCTCCCGGGCGGCAGCGGTTCGAGTTCCGGTTCACCGGACTCAGTTTCGACGGACCGAAGAAGGTCCGCTTCAAAGTGATGCTCGAAGGGTATGACAAAGGGTGGGACGATATCCGCTACCGCCGTGCGGCCTATTATTCCTATCTTCCCCCCGGCGAGTACACCTTCCGCGTGATCGCAGCGAACGGCGACGGGGTCTGGAACATGGAAGGAGCATCATTCCCCTTCATCGTGCAGGCGCATTTCTATGAGACCAGGATGTTCTACTTTGCGGTCGCCGTGACCCTCACGCTGCTCACGCTCGGCATCTACCGCTGGCGTATGCGTACGCTGCGTGCCCGACAGGAAGAGCTGGAGCGGCTCGTGGAGGAACGGACCAGGAACCTGACGGAAGCGAACAATGCCAAGAGTCAGCTGCTCAGTTTCGTGGCGCACGACCTGAAGACGCCGCTCATCACCATCAACAGTATCGCGCAGGAGATCAAGCGGTTCGAGGTGGATAAACATTTCCGCGGCTATCTGGACCTGGTGGAGCAGAACTCCAAACGCATCGTTACGCTCATCTCCGAGATCCTCAACATCACGGCGATCGAGAGCGGGAAATTCCAGTTCAAGATGGAACCGATCAACATTGCGGACATCGCCGGCATGGTGGTGGACGGGTACCAGGTGCAGGCACAGCGCAAGGACCAGATGCTGCGCTATACCGTAGAGGGACATGAACAGTGTACGGTAATGGCGGATTCCGGGAAACTGCAGGAAGCGATGGAGAACCTGGTGAACAACGCCATCAAGTACTCCCCGCGCGGCGCACAGATCACCGTCGCTGTCGTGCGGAATAACGGAACGGTCCGGTTCTCCGTGAACGATCAGGGACCCGGCATCAGCGATGAAGAGAAGGAACAGCTCTTCAAGAAATTCACCGTCCTTTCTGCAAAACCGACCGGCGGCGAGATCGCCACGGGACTGGGACTCGCCATCGTGAAGGAGATCATCGAAGCGCATCACGGGAAGATCTACGTATTGAGCGAACCGGCCAAAGGAAGCACATTCGTCATCGAGCTGGAACACCACGCATAGCGGACGGTCCCTCCGCTCTGAGAACAGAACAGCCCGCGAAAGCGGGCTGTTCTGTTCCTGATGCGTCAAAGAATCACCGCACAAGGACGGAGATACCGTAGAGTACTGCCGCAGCGGCGGCTGCACCGGTAACGATCATGATCTTCCCGAGTTCCGGAAATCCCCATCCTACAGAGAAATCGACCGGTGATGCGGTCGTTGCCGTACTGTCCACCGAACCATCCCGGAGGAAGCCCGCCACGATACGCTGCGTCCGTTCCGGTTCTACCCTCCACACATCGCCGACATGACCATATTCCCTAAGGACGATCTGACGGCCGTTCGGCAGGAACGGAAGGAGTTCCTCCGCAGCATTCTCGGCCGGGGTTGACAGGTCTACGCTGCCGCTCAGCATAAGGGTCGGCACTTCGGAGCGGACCAGCGTACGGTAGCGCTCCGGCAGCACGCGGATCGGCCACTGTCCGTACTGAAGAGAGCCCCACAACAATCTGCTGAGCGGGGAACCGAACATCGTTCCGTGCGAGGATGTCTCGAGAAGATGATCCCGCTGCGGATCATGGTCCGCACTCACCGCTTTGGATGCCAGATCACCCCATACGAACAACGACGGGAGCACGAAGTCCGACGCTAAGGACATCACTGCCAGTCCCGATGCATCCCCGTCCGCCGCCGCACGGTAGGCATCGAACACCATGGCAGCGGTGCCGCGGTGGAACATCAATGCGAACGACACGGTCCGTACCTTCCCTTCGTTGACAGGAATGAACAGCCAGCGCTTCGGCATGGCGTGCAGGACCGTATCCATCGTCCCATACAGCTCGAGACCGCTCTCCTTCCCTTCCGGGGACTCTGCCCAGAGTTCTGCATAGCGACGCAGCTGTGCATCGATCCTGGACGATTCCCAGACGAAGCGTCCGGGCGGATTGACCCCGATCATCACCGAACGGCGGACCGACGCGGGATGCACCACGCCGAAGAAATAGGCGATACGCGTTCCGTAACTCTCGCTCAACAGATCCACGGGACCGTATCCCAGCGCAGTACGCGCCTGTTCCACATCCTCGATCACTTCCTGGATGGTGTATCCGTTCAGGTCCGCCCCTTGGTGAAGCAGCGCCTCCGCATCCGCCTTCCATGCTTCGCCGATCTGCCGCAGCACCGTATCGCTCAGTAGGTCCCCGCTGCTTTTCAGCGCCGCTTCCACTGATGGACACGTCAACACACTGCTGCCGTCCACACCTCGGTAACCGACCATGACCACATCATGTTCCGCCAGCAGCGAGTCGGATGGTTTCCAGCGAAGATTGCTGACACCTGGACCTCCCGTCAGATAGAAGATCGGTTCCAGCGGCGCGGAGTTCGGGGAGAGTATCTGGACGATAGGAATGGTGATGCTGCGGGACGAAGAATCACTGCGGTTCTCGGGGACCGTCAACGTATGGTAGCGGGCCTGATAGGAGCGGGAGCCGTTGGAGAAGGCGCCCTCCCGGTCTGTTACCACACTGCCGGACGGTGTACCGGCGGCGGCGCGACCGGAAAGAACACTGAGGAGGGACATGAGCATCACCATCACTGTCTTGTTACGTAGGGACATAGGCCGAAACTGTTACGGTGGAAACGATCGATCCCCGATGGCGACATCGGGGATCGGAAAGCAAACATTAACAACTACAGTTCAAGACCGGTTTCAGACATCCGCATTCCGGTGTTGATATCGCCGTTTGGCTGGCGACTTCCCTTTGCGAAGGAGATCATCTATGTACACAAAAAGACAATCTATGTTGTGAGCGAATACTCCGCGGAGTTGTATGTTCAACATTGCGCTACATTAAACCGAGAATAATCCAACAGAGCTTATTTAGTAATTATCATTATTACCCTATCCATAAAAGGACAAACACAACAAGGTTTCGACGTTTATTCTTTATTTCCATACATATCTAAACCCATGGGTTGGATGTCTGAGATCCGGTGGATTGGATGCTCTAAATGCAACACGACTTCCGGTGTCATGCGCATAACTCCCTCCTCGAACAACTTTTATCGTTCCTGTTCCGGGACCAACGGGATTCACCAACGAACCCGAAGCATATGCTGCGAACCAATCGGAACACCACTCCCAAACATTTCCACTCATATCAACAATTCCAAGCTCATTGGGCCCCTTGGTTCCTACGGAGTGAGTTTTGGATGATGCATTAAACAAATCCCACGAAACATCATTCTGAGTATTACTTCCACTAAATATGTACGATTTACTCAGTTTCCCGCCCCGGGCAGCATATTCCCATTCTGCCTCTGTTGGTAATCGGAACTTTGTCGATCCTTGTTTTTCATTCAAGTATGATAGCCATAATACAATATCGTTCCAACTCACTTGATCCACAGGAAGCTCATCGCCCTGAAAGTGGCTTGGATTAGAGCTTAAAGTGGTGCCGCCATGCGCCATTTTCCATTCCACGATTCTCTTCCATTCAGCCTGGGTTACTTCTGTTGTTTTTATGAAATAGTCTCCAATAGTTACTGTGTGAACGGGACTTGCGGCATTGTCAACTACATTATTGCTCCCCATTTCGAACGTTCCTCCGCCAACGAAAACCTGAGAAGGGGAAAAAATTACGGTATTCGATATTTTGCTTTTGCTATATTTAGCAACTGCTCTCACAGTGATCCCATTCATCATCAATTTATCGCCAATAATTTCGATGGATGTCGTAGTAGTATTCGCCGACACACTTTTTGCAAGCGTAAATGTCGAAGAATCAATACCCGCCAATATTTCAAAGGAATTCTCATTTACCGAATTATCTTTCCACGATATTGATAGTGTTGAACTCGTAACCGAAACTATCGTAACATCGGATGGCTCTAGCAGGGTAAATGTAACGGATCCAATGTTTGAATATGAACTATACCCTCCCTTCGATCCT
>JAVBYA010000495.1 GCA_030824295.1 Bacteroidota bacterium | reverse complement strand
CAACCGCGTGGTGACGCCGGGATAACTGTTGCTCTCATGCACGACGGTCGGGATACCGGAGAGCGATGCAGCGAACAGCACCGGACCGCAGACATACCCGCCGGTGCCGATGACCACATCCGGTCGGAACCGGCGGATGAGAAAGAACGACTGCACAAGAGACACGAACACTTTCACCGGGAAGAGCAGGTTGTCCAGCCGCAGACGTCTGCTGAAGCCGCTGATCCAGATGGGATGGAACGGATATCCCTTCTGCGGAACGACGCGCGCTTCGATCTTCCTCTTCGTGCCGGCGAACGCGATGACCGCTGCCGGATCGATGCGGCGAAGTTCCTCCGCGATCGCGATGGCAGGATACAGATGTCCGCCGGTACCTCCGGCTGCGAACAGAATATTCATACTCAATAGATCTTTCCGACCGCCGGTTCCGCCGTGGAGGGGCCCCGCTCCACGAACATCCGTTCGCGCGGATGAAGGTCCGTCTGCGACGAGATGTTCAGCAGCACACCGACCGCGAACGACGAGAAAATGATGGCGGTGCCGCCGTAACTGATGAACGGCATCGGAACACCGGTGGTCGGGGCAAGACCGAGCGTCACCAGAGCGTTCGCCACGGCATACAGGACGATGGTCGATGTGATGCCGATAGCGAGATACTTCCCGAAATCATCCGGTGCATACCGCGCGATCTTCAATCCGCGGAGCAGGATGAACAGATAGAGGGACATCAGGACCATCGTACCGATCAGACCATATTCCTCGCCGACGATGGAGAAGATGAAATCCCCATACGACTCGGGCAGGAAGAGGTCCCGCTGTTTGCTCTGCCCCATCCCCACGCCGAAGATACCGCCGTTGCCGAACCCGATGATCCCCTGCAGGAGCTGATAGTTCGCGGTGGAGGTGACCGTCTCATCCCCGCCGAAACCAACGTAGGAGAGGATACGCTTCATGCGGTACGGCGCACTCACCATATAGATGAGCAGTGCCGGGATCAATGCCGTAAGCGACAGCAGCACATGCTTCATCCGTGCACCGCCGACGTAGACGAGCACCATGCCGAGGATGAAGATCATCGTTCCGGTGCTGAAGTTCGGCTGCAGCATCACCAACACGACCACGCTTGCGATCCAGACCATCAGCGGCATGAAACCTTTCTTGAAATCCGCCAGCTTCTCCCGCTTATTGGAAAGGAGGTACGCCAGATGGAACAGCAGCGCGAACTTGGCGATCTCGGAGGGCTGCAGACTGAAGCCGCCGATGGAGAGCCAGCGCGCCGCCCCTTTCACCTCGCCGCCGGTGAGCCGTGTGGCGACCAGCAGCAGGATGGAAGCGATGAGTACCCACTTGGTGAGCGGTTTGTACCGCTTGTAATCCATGTTGATGGCAAAGAACATCACCACGAGTCCGATAAGGATCTTGGCGATATGCTTGTTCACCAATGCGCTCGCGGACTGCATCTTCTGCGTTGCCCAGGTGGACGAAGCACTGTACACGACCACCGTGCTCGCCACCATCAAAATGAGGACGACGAAAAGAGTGATACGGTCGATATGGTTCTTCTCTGATGCCATGTTCGTTGTTCTACACGCGCTGATGGACCAACTGTTTGAAGATGCGTCCCCGCTCCTCGTAATCGCGGAACCAGTCGAACGATGTGCAGGCCGGGGAGAGCAGGACGATGTCGCCCTTGTCCGCAAGTCCCGCGGCGATATCGATGGCCCGCTGCATGGAGGCGATGTTCGGGATGTCGCTGCCGATGGTCGCTGCTGTCTCCACGCGCACTTTGTCCGCAAAATTCTGCACGATGGTCGGCGCCGAATATCCGGTCGCCACGATCGCTTTCACCTTCTCTTTGACCAGTCCGTAGATGGTCGAATAATCGTTCCCTTTGTCCTTGCCCCCCATGATCAGCACGATGGGACGGTCATAGCTCTTGAGGGACATCTCCACCGCTTCCACGGTGGTCGCTTTCGAATTATTGATGAACGTGACACCGTCCGCCTCGCGCACCACTTCCTGCCGGTGCTCGACCCCTTTGAAGTTCCGCAGGGTCGCTTTGATATGGGCCGGGGAGACACCGACCGCCTGCGCCGCCAGCGTTGCCGCCATGGCGTTCTGCAGGTTGTGATCCCCTTTGATGGTGATCTCTTCCGTTGCGATCACCGATGCTTCCTTCCCGTTGATGCGGGTGATGAGCCGGCCATCGCGGCGGAATGCGCCGTTCTCCAAAGTCTTTGCCGTGCTGAACGGAATGTTCTCGGACCGGTATCCGGTCACGGCCTTGGCGGTCCATTCATCATCCGCATTGGTGATGAGGATATCGCCCGGCAGCTGGTTCATGACGATCCGCGCTTTGGAGGCAGCGTACAGTTCCATCGAATTCTCATACCGGTCCAGATGGTTCCGTGTGATATTCACGATCACGGCGACCTTGGGACGGAACGACCGGATGAAATCGAGCTGGAAACTGCTCACTTCCAGAACGACAACAGTTTCCGGATCAGCGTCCAGAACGAGGGATGAGAATGCCGTTCCAATGTTACCCGCAACAACGTGTTTTTTCTTTGCATCGCTGAGTATCCTCCCGAGCAATGTCGTTGTCGTTGTTTTGCCGTTGCTGCCGGTGATGGCAACGATCGGCCCCTGACAGAACCAGCTTGCTGCTTCGATCTCTGCGACGACCTCGATGCCTCGCCGCTGTGCTTCTTTCACCACCGGTGCGTTCGTCGGAACGCCCGGACTGATCACCATCAATGAACAATCGTAGACGCGTTCCGTATGGCCGCCCGATTCGCCGGGGATCCCTTCCGCCTGCAGCTCCTCCAGGTGGCGAAGCGTGCTCTCCCCTTTCCCGAAATCGCTGACGAACAGCTTCGCCCCTTTACGGTGCAGCAATTGCGCGACCGCAACTCCGCTCCGTTCGGCTCCGATCACACTGATCTTTTTTCCTGTAACATCGGTCATACGTACTGCGTACTTCTTCTCTGTGTATCCGTACGGCCCGGCGGGAAGCACGGGGAGCACGGGGAAATATTCGTTACCGGACCTTGAACGTGGTCAGGCTCAGGATCATCATCAATATCGCCAGGATGTAGAACCGGGTGACGATCTTCGGTTCCGCCCACCCGAGCAGTTCGAAATGATGATGGATGGGTGCCATTTTGAACACGCGGCGTCCCTCGCCGTACCGCTTCTTTGTATACTTGAAATAGAGCCGCTGCACGATCACCGAGACGGTCTCCATGAAGAAGATGCCGCCGAGAATCGGCAGGATGAGTTCTTTCTTCGCCATGACGGTCAGTGCGCCGATGGCTCCGCCGAGCGCAAGCGAACCGGTATCCCCCATGAAGATCTGCGCCGGATAGGAGTTGTACCACAGGAACCCGAGCGACGCACCGACGAGCGCGATGCAGAAGACCACCAGTTCGCCGTTGCCGCGCAGATAGATGATGTTCAGATAACTGCTGAACTCCACGTTGCCGGAGATGTAGACGATGATGCCGAGCGTCATCGCCACGATGCCGGAGGTGCCGATCGCCAGACCGTCCAGTCCGTCCGTCAGATTGACGGCGTTGGACGTGGCGGTGATGATGAAGATGACGAGCGGGATGTAGAAGATGCCGAAGTCGAACTCCATGTTCTTCACGAACGGCACGGTCGTGACCGTGTTCGCACCGATCGATTCCAATTCCGGCATAGTATAGAGCACTGTGCCAAGGATGAGTCCGATGGTCACCTGGCCGATGATCTTGTACCAGCCGATGAGCCCTTCCTTCTTCTTCTTGACGATCTTCAGATAATCGTCCATGAAACCGACGATGCCGAGTCCGCCGGTGACGAGGATGATCATCTGCACATAGGTGTTCGTCAGGTCCCCCCAGAGCAATGTCGGGATGAGGATGGCGGCGATGACGATGATGCCGCCCATCATCGGCGTGCCGGCCTTCAGTTTGTGCTTCTCCGGCGACCCTTCGCGGTACGTGGTGACGATCCCTTTGTTCTTGAGCATCGTGATCACCTTGCCGCCGATGATGAAGCTGATGAAGAGCGCGGTGATGGCTGCCATGGCCGCGCGGAACGTGAGGTACTTCACCACGCCGAAACCGGGGGGATTGTAGACCTGTTCGATCCAGGAGAGCAGGTGATAGAGCATCAGTGGTGTCCTTTCGTGGTCATCGATGCACCGGTGCCGATGAGGTGAGCGACCACCTCTTCCATTCGCATACCGCGGGAACCTTTCACCAGGACGACATCGCCCGGTTTCAGCACCGACCGGAGGTCCTCGGCGAGTTCCGTCTTCTTTTCGTAATGTTTCGCCCGTTCTCCGCATGCCTCGGCAGTGTATTTGGAGAACGGACCGAATGTGTAGAGCGCATCGGCGTTCATCTCAGCAACAACAACGCCGATGTGCGTATGTTCCCGCTTGGAGGCATCGCCCAGTTCGCGCATATCGCCGAGCGCAACCAGTTTACGTCCGCTGTTCGCGAATGAGCCGAGCGTGCGGAGCGCCGCCAGGACCGAATCGGGATTGGAATTGTATGTATCGTTCAGGATGGTCACTCCATTATACGACAGGACCTCCATCCGCTTGGAGGCGGAGGAGAACGATGCGAGCGCGGCGGCGACCGCGGCCGGTTTCACCTTCAGCGTCAGGCCAATGGCCGATGCGGCAAGTGCGTTCGTCACATTGTGCATGCCCGGAGCAGCAAGCCGGACCGGGAACGATGTCTCTTTCTTCTTTCGGACGACCGTGAACGAGGCTTGTCCGAGTTCGTTAAGCTTCACATTCTTGGCGCGGACATCTGCCGTGACGGCCGAACCGTACCGGACCGCCCGTTTCATCCCCTGCGCACCGTCCGCCAGAAAGCGGTCATCCATGTTGACGAATGCTGTGCCGCCGTTCTTCTGCAGGTATCGGAACAACTCCAGTTCCTCCTTCGCCACACCGGCCTCATCGCCGAAGAACTCCAGATGCTCCTTACCGATATTCGTCAGCACACCGTGCGTCGGTTCTGCGATGGAACAGAGATAGGCCAGTTCTCCGAAGTGGTTCGTGCCGATCTCCACGACCGCTGCATCGTGCCCGGCGGTCAGACGGAACAGCGTCTGCGGTACGCCGATATGATTGTTCAGATTGCCTTCCGTGCTCAGCACATTGTACTTAGCGCCGAGGACCGCGGTGACCAACTCTTTCGTTGTTGTCTTGCCGTTGCTCCCTCCGACCGCGATCACCGGGATATCGAACTTGCGGCGGTAGGTACGGGCAAGTTCACCGTAAGCAACCGTCGTGTCCGGGACGATGATGAAGAGGCACGGAAAGGTCCGGAGATACTGTGCATGGATTTCTGCCCATGTGCGGTGGACCATTACGGCTGCCGGGTCCGCCTTCACGACCGCATCCATGAAATCATGTGCATCGAAGCTCTCGCCTTTGAGCGCTATGAAGAGGTCGCCCGGACGGACCGCACGGGAGTCGGTACAGATGCCGGAGACCGGCCGCCGCTTCAGCGACTCCGCGTTGACGAGTTCTGCACCCGTCAGTTTCTTCACGTCCGATGCTGTTATTCTCTTCATCATCCGATCTGTTTCATTACTTCTTCTTTATCGCTGAAATGGTGCTTCTCTATTCCGAGCACCTGATAATCCTCGTGTCCTTTGCCGGCGATCAGAATGACGTCGCCGCTCTTCGCCAGTGCGATTCCGTGTGCGATGGCTTTGGCGCGGTCCGGTTCCACGACCGCTTTCGCTTTGTCCGAGATCCCATTCATAATATCGCCGATGATCTTCATCGGATCCTCGGTGCGCGGATTGTCCGACGTGACGATGATCGTGTCGCTCAGCCGCTCGGCGATGGCACCCATCAGCGGACGCTTGGTCGTGTCCCGGTCACCGCCGGCACCGAACACCGTGATGATGCGGTTGGTCCTCTGCGCCGGCAGCACATCGTGGATGGTCTGCAGACAGTTCTCGAGCGCGTCCGGTGTGTGCGCATAATCGACGATGGCGGTCCAGCCGTTCGGGGACTGGATCTGATCGAAGCGGCCGGGTGCGGGACGAAGCGCTGCACACACTTCCGGAGAAGGTGCGGCTCCCAATCCTTTCACCACACCGTATGCTGCTAAAAAATTATAGACATTGAACCGGCCTACCAAGGACGATGTGAGCGGTCTCCCCTCGACCGTTGCCGAGAATCCGTTCACGGATATGGAAAGGTCCTTCGCCTGAAGGTCCGCCGCATCATCGATGCTGTAGGAGATCCTCCGCGCTTTGCTCTGCGATGTCACTTCGGAAACGAATGCCGCATCGGCATTCACCACAGCGACCGCCTGTTCCGACAGTCCGTCGAAGAGGATCCGTTTCGCCTTCGCGTATTCCTCCATCGTTCCGTGATAGTCCAGATGGTCCTGCGTCAGATTCGTGAAGACCGCTGCGGCGAACGGGATATAATCCGCCCGGTGCTGATGCAGTGCGTGGGAGGAGACCTCCATGACGCAATGCGTGCATCCGGCTGTGACCATCTTTGCGAAAAGCTCCTGCAGTTCCAGCGACTCCGGCGTGGTATGGGTCGCGGGGAATTTCTCGCTGCCGATGGCATATTCCACCGTTCCGATGAGTCCTGCCTTGTTCTTCGGATCCGCTTCCAGCATCTGTTTGATGAGGAACGTGGTGGTGGTCTTGCCGTTCGTTCCGGTCACGCCGATCATCGTCATTTTGGTTGACGGATGACCATAATAATTCGCCGCTATGCGTGCCAGTGCCTTCCGTGTATCGCTGACGACCACCTTCACCGTACCGGTGTGCATGCACATCGGGTCCGGAACAGCATTGTCATCCTCGATGACGATCACCTTCGCACCGTTCGCAATGGCAGAGGAGATGAACTTATGTCCGTCCGTCCCTGTGCCTTTCAATGCGACGAAGAGGTTCTCGCGCTGGACCTTCCGGGAATCGTATTGGATGCCGCTCACCTTCACATCGTGCGTGGTCACCATCTTCCCGTACATGGTCTGGAACATCTTGGAGACCGTTACGCCGTTCAATAATTCAGAGAGGGTCATGCGTTCGTACTTCCGTCAATGCATCAATACAATTGCGCCGTGGTGATCGCTTTCGGCTCGCAGATGATGGTCACTTTCGCGCCGCTCTTCATGGCCGTGCCCGGACTGGGGAACTGTCCGGTCACCACACCGGAACCGACGATCGACACGCCGAGATGTTCGGCCGAGAGTTTGTTCACTGCACGGCGGACGCTCATACCGCGGAGGTCCGGTACACTCAGGTCCCCGGCGATCCCGGAGCCTTCCGTTTCACTCATCATCAGCTGCACGATGGAACCCCGTTCCACATTCGTGCCGGCGGGCGGATACTGCCGCAGCACATCATCCCCGGTACCGATCACTTTTGCAGCAAGTCCGGACTGCTTCAGCAGAGCGGTCGCCTCTTCCGCGTCATTACCGGCAACGTCCGGTATCAGCACTGTTGCTACTTCTTTGGTCCCGGCGGAGGGGGGTGCTTGTACCGCTGCGACCGTTCCGACGATGAGTCCGCTGTTATTGATGATGCGGTCCGCGATGGCTTTGAAGACCGGCGCACTGGCCGTTGCTCCATAATAACCGCCGGCACGCGGGTTCTCCATCATCACCAGGCAGACGATCTCCGGTTTATCCGCCGGGAAGAATCCGACGAAGGAGGCGTTGTAGCTTCCCTCCTCGTACTTTCCGTTCACATGTTTGCGCGATGTTCCGGTCTTACCGGCGATGCGGACGCCGGGGGTCTTCACGACCATCCCGCTGCCGTATTCCACCACACCTTCGAGCATCTGTTTCACTTGATCGTTCACCGACTTGGAGATGATACGACGGATCATCTGCGGTGCACCGGTGTACAGTTCCTGTCCTGTTTCGTCCCGTTCGCGCTGCACGATGTACGGTTTCATCAGCATGCCGTCGTTCGCGATGGCCGAGTATGCGGAAACGATCTGCAGCGGCGTTACGCCGACCTCGTACCCGTACGAGATGGAGTTCAGCGATGCCAGGGACCATTCGGAGGTCTTGCGGAGCTGTCCGTTGCTTTCGGACGGGAGCTCGATACCGGTCGCCATTCCGAAACCGAAATCGCGCGCCTGTTTGTACATCCGTTCGTTCCCGATCAGATCGCTCACCTTCGCCATGACGATGTTGGAGGAGTGCGCCATCGCTTCGATGAAGGTGACGTTCTCCATGGGATGCGAGTCGTTGATCAGCCGGAACTTCTTGCCGGGATACTCGATGCGGTACTTCCCTTTCTCCGCATAGAAGCGTTTCTCCAGCGTTGCCACTTCGTACTCGAGTGCGGCGGATGCGGTGACGATCTTGAACACCGAGCCGGGCTCGTACATATCCGATACGATGCGGTTCTTCAATGCATCCGAACTCTGCACCTTGTTCAGATTCACGTGCGGGTAATTCGCCATCGCCAGCACCTCACCGGTCTGCGGCCGCATCATCACGACCAATCCGGCATCGGCCTGTGTGCGGGCGACACCTTTCTTCAGCTCTTCGTCCGCGATGGACTGGTACTGCAGGTCGATAGTGAGCTCAACGGAATGACCGTTCACCGCTTCCTCGCGAGGGTAATCGACGGAGGGACGTTTCCGCCCAAGTCCGTCCTTCTGCATGATCACATACCCGTCCCGTCCCTTCAGCACCTCATTGAACTGCTGCTCGATGCCGCTCACGCCGACGTTGTCGATGTTCGTCGCGCCGAGCACCTGTCCTGCGAGTTCATCGTAATGATAGATGCGCATCGCTTCGTTCATCTTCACGACGCCGGCCATCTTCTTCAGCGGGATCAGTTCGGCGATATCCGGACGCATATGACGCTCCATCCAGACGAAGCGTTTGTTCCCCTGCAGTTTGGCGATGTATTCCCGTTCCGGTTTGCCGGTGACCTTGGCGAATTCCTTGGCGATGAAGCGTGCATCCTCGCCGGCGATCTTCGGGTCCGCAGCGAAGGAAACGAACTGAGAGTTCGCCACGAGCACGTTGCCGTTCCGGTCGTAGATGTTGCCGCGCTGCGCGGTGATCGGCACTTTGGCTTCATACTGCTTCCGTGCGATCTCCTGATATTTCGCCGCTTCGATCAGCTGGATCTGCACCAGACGTGCGCCGGCCAGAACGAAGAAGAGCAGGAAGACGATCTTCACCGCCAGCAGCCGGTTGTTATAGTCCTTCTGCTGCGGGGTCTCCGCCGGTGCTGCGCCTGTCTGTTTTGCGAATGGATTGCGCATGGTCGTTATTGCCGTACCTGTTCCTGTATCTCGTTCACTTTCTCCTGATCCACCTCGAACCAGACGGGAGCTTCCTTCGGATTGGTCATGGAGAGTTTTTCCTGCGCCATCAGGCTGATCCGTTCCAGACTTGCCTTCCGGTTGATCTCCGCTTTGATGACCTCGTTGGTGCTGATGACCTGACTGTGGCGGGCGTTCAGGTCGTTCACTTCCTTCGCCAGATTATTGACAGCGATGACGTTCCCCACATATAATAGAGCCACGGCCGCGACCATGAAGAGGATGGCAACGATGTTCGACGTCTTCGTCCGCTTCTTTGCATTCACCCGGCGCACGTTCTGCCGCGGCAGCGCATAACCCGGATTGACCTGCTGATTCTCGCCGGCAGCGCCCAGTGCATTATTATAGATCTGACGGTCATCGAACTTCGGCATTGCCGCAACGTTCGAAGGTGGATTGATATATCGGTTCTTTGCCATGTTCAGTGTTCTGTCCGTTCCGCCGCCCGCAGTTTTGCGCTGCGTGAACGGGAATTGATCCGCTGTTCCTCTTCCGATGCTTCCACCGGTTTCTTCGTCAGTACTTTCAGCTCCGGGTCCCGCGGCGTATCGGGCTGGAACTTGTTGCCGGACGGGATGAACTCCGCCGCACATTCGTTGAAGAAGGTCTTCACGATCCTGTCCTCCAGCGAATGGTACGAGATGACGACGATCCTTCCGCCGGCCGCGATGAAGGGCAGCACATCGTGCAGGATGGCCTTCAAGCGGTGCAGCTCGTCGTTCACTTCGATGCGGACCGCCTGAAAGACGCGCGCCATCGATTTGGTTGCGAACTTCCCTCCCACCACACTCTGTACGATCGCCGCCAGCTGTCCTGTTGTTGCGATCGGTGCTTCCGTCCGGCGTTCGATGATCCTCCGCGCGATGCGGCGCGATGCGCGCTCTTCGCCGTAATGGAAAATCACATCCGCCAGTTCTGCTTCCTCATATCCGTTCACCACACCGTACGCATCGAGCGTCTGCCGACGGTCCATCCGCATGTCGAGCCGGTCGTCGCCGCGGAACGAGAATCCCTTGGACGCTTCATCCAGTTGGAAGGAAGAGACGCCGAGGTCCAGCAACAATCCGTGAATCGTTGAGATGTTCTGCGCGCGGAGGATATGTTCGATGTGTGCGGTATTGTCGTTCACTAATTGGATGGAGCGTTCAAAACGTCGCAGACGGTTCCCCGCCTCATGAATTGCGTCTGCGTCGGCATCGATGCCGATAAGCTTTCCGCTGCCGGCAAGACGTTCACAGATCCCTTCCGCATGACCTCCGCCCCCCAATGTTCCGTCAACGTAGATGCCGTCCCGCTGCGTGATGAGATGATCGAGCGTTTCACCGAGCATCACCGGGATATGGTAGGATGGTGCGTTCACTCTTTCTTCTCGAACACGTTCTCCGCCACCGTGACATAATCCTTCGACTGTGCTTCGAGATACTTCGTATACTCTTCCGGGTTCCACACTTCGATCCTGTCGAACACACCGAGGATCAGAACATCGCCGCTGATCTTCGCGTACTCCATCAACTCTTTCGTCAGCACGATGCGATGCTGTCCGTCCAGTTCCACATCCGCTGCGTACTGCAGCAGCAATCGGGTGAAGAGACGGTCATCGCGGTTCGTCTGCTGCAGCTTGGCAAGTTCCGCTTCGCGCTTCGCCCATTCGTCGTTCGGATAGACGAAGATGCAGTTCTCGAATCCGCGCGTGATCACGAAGGACTCGTTGGCATCCGGGGAGAGATTCTTCCGCATCTTTGCCGGAATGTTGATCCGCCCCTTACTGTCGACCGTATAATTGAAGGAACCTTTGAATGAGGACACGGCTGCTAAACCACTGATTTTGTTGAAAAATTTTTACCCACTTTCACCCACAACGTGAAACAAAGTTACAGGATTTCAACCGAAAGTCAAGTGATTCAGTCAATAAATACAGAGGTTTTTTGATGTTGAGAGGATATTTTGTCGGGACGACCTGACAGGAAGTCGGTAGGATACATCGTTACGGCAGGGAGTTAATATTTTACTTTAAGTGCGGTGATACCATTTTTTTTCAGAAAAATCTTTCACGAGCTGGTCTGCGGAGACATAGACGATCCCCTTCATGCCGGCATCGATCGCCCCTTGAACGTTCTCCGCAAGATCATCGATGAAGAGTACTTGCTGCGGCGTAACGCTGAGTGAAGTGCAGACGGCGTTGTACACAAGCGGATCCGGTTTCATTGCACCGAGTTCAAATGATGTGAAGACATGCGGGAACAATTTCACCACTGAAGAAAGATGACGCACCTTATCCCAATGACATGCACACGTGTTGCTGAGAACGGCGACCTCGTACTGTGCACGGACATCATTCACGAACGGAACGATCGACGCGTTATCCTCCACGATGATGTCGTTGAACGATTCCAGGATCTGCTCCTGCGGAAAACGGCAATCGAAGATCGCATAGAGCCCGTCCAAAAATTCTTCCGTCGTCATCTTCCCTTCTTCATACAGTCGGATGAACGGTTTCAGCGGAGCATCGTACGGCGCGCGCTGCTCCGACGTGATGAGCCCGAGTCCGTTCGGAAATGCGTCGAAGTCGATGTGCATCAGCACACGGCCGAGATCGAAAAGAACAACTCT
>JAVBYA010000111.1 GCA_030824295.1 Bacteroidota bacterium | reverse complement strand
AATCGTAGCGCCCCTCTTTGAGTTCGAAGTACTCTCCCAGCATATAATAGGAGCGCGCCGCCTCATCCGTCCGGACGTACATCGTATCAATGAACCGGTACTTCTCCACTGCCTCCGCCATCCTGCCCTGCATGCTCAGGACGTTCGCGATCTCGAAATGGACGGAAGCGAAATACTCTGCATTCTTGGCATCGGTCAGCATCCCTTCCAGCGTATTCAGCGCCTCTTCGTGCGCACCGTTGGCGGCGATGATCTTCACCTGCTGCAAATGCGCCTGGAAGATGAGCGAATAGATCGGCGATACACTCCGTGCGGATCCGTACGCCTCGAATGCTTCCTTGTTCTGTTTCAATTCCGCAAAACACTGTCCCCGCTGGAAATGGATGAGCGTCAGCAGTTCATCATCACTCACCAGCTCTGCTGCAACGGCATAGAATCGTTCTGCTTCCCGGAAATCATCCTTCTGATAGTGATATTGTCCGAGTTCATATGCGGCCGTGCCGGCCAGCTCAGCATCGATGACATCCTTCTGCGCCAGCAGTTCCTCCAGCTGCTTCACCCCCTGCTCCGATTTCTTCTGACGCAGGTAGCTCTTCCCCAGCCAGAGACGCGATTCGGGAATGAGTCCGCTCTCCGGGAATTTCACGGCAAGCTCCAGGAACTTGCGTTCGGAACGGACATCATCCTCCATATAATAGTATGCTTTACCGATCATCAGCAGCGCGCCGTCCACCCATCGGGAGTCGGGATAGAATGATAACACTTTCGAGTTCTTCTCGATGGAGGTCTGGAATTTCTGCCGTGCAGCGGGGGGAATGGTGAACGGTTTACCGATACCGCCCCGTTCCAGCAAATCGCGGCGCGATTTGATCACTTCATCTTCGGCTTCGCTGAAGAGGCGCTGTGCATTATAGAAGGAATTGAAGTACGAGACCGTGTTGATGTATCCGCTGACCGCCACATCGGCGACCGGATTCCACACGGCACACCCGGGAAGCAGCAGCGCAGCAGCGAACAGTGCGATATATGAGGGACGTTTCATAGTGATTCCTTCACAAAATAGATAAACGTTCAGTGCAATTCAATGTTAAACTTCTGAAGTGCAGGTGTTGTCAAAGAAACATCATCACGGAAGCAGAGTCCAATCATTCATTAACTCGAGGTACCTATGAACGCACGCATCATCCGCTTCACCCTGCTGACCATCCTGTCGGTCTCGCTGCTCGCTGCACAACCCGCTCCCGAACCGGGCCGCAACCGGACGGCCGGCTTCCCCGGCAAACTGAATCTGACCGATGCACAGAAGGACCAGTTCGAGAAGATCTCCTTCGACATGAAGAAGAAGCAGATCGAGGTCCGGGCGAAACTCGAGACCGCTCAACTGGAACTCCGCCGTCTGATCGACGCTGATACGTTCGATAAATCCTCCGTTGAGAAGAAACTGACGGAGATCGCCGGTCTGGAAGTGCAGATGAAGATGAACCACTTCAATTCCTGGTCCGAAAAGAACAAGTCACTCACCCCGGAACAGCAGAAGATCTGGAAGAACACTCTGAAACATCAAAAACCGTCCCGCGTCAAACGTCAGGGCCGTCCGATGATGCATGAGAGAATGATGGATAACGACGGTCCGATGCGCATGGAACGCCGTATCGAGAAGAAGATCATCAACGAGTGACCGGGAGTTTCCGGAATGAATAGAACGCCGAGCTGTGATGCAGCCGGCGTTCCTTATTTTAAAGCGGTGGCAAGGAGCAGGTTCAGTTCCCTTTGCGTTTGGGGGTGGTGGGCCGGATGTCGATCTCGCTGACGTTGACGCGGTCCGGCATGGTGAGAGCGAACAGCACGGTCTCGGCGACATCCTCCGGCTGTATGATGGTGAGGTCATTCCGTTCCTTGTTGGCGAAACCGGTGTTGACCGAACCCGGTGCAACGGTGACGACGCGGATGTTGTCGTCCCGCACTTCGAGCATGAGCGAACGGGAGAATCCGATGAGCCCCCATTTGGTCGCAGAATAGACAGAACCTCCGGCCAGCGAATTCTTCCCGGCCAGCGACGCAACGTTCACGATCATCCCCCGCTTCTGTGAACGCATCGCCGGCAGTACGGCACGGCTGCAGAGGAAGACCCCTTTCAGATTCACATTCATCATGGCGTCATACGCGTCCGTGGAGGTCTCCTCCACCGATGTGAATGTCGCCACTCCCGCATTGTTCACCAGAACATCGATCGTGCCGAAGCGGCGTTTGGCTTCCAGGACGAGTGCCGTCACGGAATGCTCGGACGTGACATCGGTCGGGATGGAAACGGCCGTCCCTCCTGCTGCAACGATCTCCTTCTCCACCTCTGACAACAGCACCGCATTTCGCGCCGCGAGTACGACCTTGGCGCCTTCTGCGGACAACAGTACCGCCACCGCTCTGCCGATCCCTTTGCTCGCGCCGGTGACGAGTACGACCATATCCTTCACATTGGTATTCACAGGTCCCCTTCCACCGGCCGGAGCAGGATCTCATCTGTGGTCATCCGCTGCGGCTGACAATAGACAGAAACGATGGCATCAGCGATATCTTCGGGCTGCATCATCTTGCTGTGGAACTTCTTCCGCATCGGTTTCTCCCACATATCCGTCTCCACAGCTCCCGGAAGGACATCCACGATACGGATTCCCTTCTTACGGACCTCCGCCCGGAGACTGCGGGACATGGCGAGCGTGCCCGCTTTGGACGCCGCGTAGACCGATGAGTTGATGAAGGTCGCGACAGCAGTGACGGAGTGGATGTTGATGATATGTCCTTTTTTCTGCTTCAGCATGGCGGTGAGTACCGCTTTCGTCGTGAGGAAATACCCGCGGAGGTTCGTAGCCAGTATCTGGTCGAACTCTTTGATGGTGGTCTTCTCGAACGATTCGAACAGTGTCACACCGGCGTTGTTCACCAATACATCTACTGCGCCGAGTTTCTTGGTGATGGTCGCCATCGCCGTACGCACGCTCGTTTCGGAGGTCACGTCGCACACCAGCGGAAGCGCAGTGCCCCCCTGGTCGATGATCTTTCCGGCGTTGATCTCCAGCTGCGAACGGTTGCGTCCGCTTAGTACGACCTTACAGCCGATCACGGCAAAGGCATTCGCGACGGCGAGGCCGATCCCTTTGGTTGCTCCGGTCACCCAGACGACCGGGATATAGTTCTTCTCTAATTCGATCACAGGTCAGGACTCAGTTAGGAACGTTACGATAATTTGTTCGTTATCAGCGTCAGGAATTCCGTCCGCGTTTTGATGTTGTTCTGGAACACCCCGAGCATGGCGCTCGTTGTGGCGAGTGAATGCTGTTTCTCCACACCCCTCATCATCATGCACATATGTTTCCCCTCGCACACCACAGCAACCCCCTCCGGATTCAGCACTTCAAAGAGAGTATTGGCGATCTGCCGTGTCATCCGTTCCTGCACCTGCAGCCGCCGCGCGAACATATCCACCAGGCGCGGGATCTTGCTGAGACCGACGATCTTGCCGTTCGGAATGTAGGCGATGTGGATCTTGCCGTAGAACGGCAGCAGATGATGCTCGCACATGGAGAAGTAATCGATATCCTTCACGATGACCATCTCCTTGTAATCCTCCTTGAAGATGGCGCCATTCAGCAGGGTCTTCACATCGTCCCGGTACCCTTTGGTAAGGAACTGCAGTGACTTCGCTACGCGGTGCGGCGTCTTGATCAGTCCTTCGCGCTTCGGCTCCTCACCGATCAAACTCAGCTGTTGACGGACGATCCGCTCCAGTTTCCCGGTGACATCATCGCCGGCGGTCTTCTTTTTCACGAATGGTCTCCTCGGTATTCAGCATAATTGTTCTCGGTCTCATAGATACGGACCGAATAGAGTTTCCCCGCCGGGATATGCGGTGCGATCTGACGGAATGCCGCAATGGCGATATTCTCGGTGGTAGGGTTCACTCCGCGGAGGAAGTCGACATCTGCATTCAGGTTCTTATGGTCCACCATTGCAAGGAACCGCTCCTGCATGATCTGCTTCACGGCCTTCAGATCGACCACGAATCCTGTGGCGGGGTCGGTCACTCCGGCGACACAGACTTCTATATAATAGTTGTGACCGTGTCCGTTGGGATTGGAGCAGCCGCCGAAGATCTCCGCATTCTGCTCATCCGTCAACGCCGGGTCGAAGAGCCGGTGCGATGCGCTGAAATGCGCTTTGCGGTAAATATAGACCGTCCCTTTCATCCGAGCTCCGCCAATGCCGCCATCACCTCTTCCGTATGACCGTCCACTTTCACTTTCGGGAAGAGATGCGTGATCTTCCCCTGACCGTTGATGATAACGGTCGTGCGGACGACTCCCATGTACTTCCGTCCGTACATGCTCTTCTCCTGCCATACACCGTACTTGGTCAGCATCTCCTTGCTTTCATCGGAGAGGAGCGGAAAACTGAGATCGTACTTGGCAGCGAATTTACTGTGGGAGGCCGGGGCATCTGGACTGACACCGATCACCACCGCCCCTTTGCGTTTGATGGCCGCAAGATTCTCCTGGAATGAACACGCTTCTTTCGTACATCCGGAGGTATCATCCTTCGGATAGAAATACAGCACGACGTTCTTCCCGGAGAAATCCTTCAGCGAGTATTTTTTTCCATCCCCCGCCGTCAATGAAAAAGCGGGGGCTTTGGAACCGACCTTCAGTTCAGCCATGGTATCAGGCCAACGCTTTCTTCACTTCTTCGTACGGAGGTTCCACGCCGGGATTCTCGGAGACCCAGGCGTAGGTGACCTTTCCGGCACCATCCAGCACGAATGCAGCACGGTTGGAAGCGGTGAGACCGATGAGTCCGGCGAAATTATTGATCAGTCCGCAGTATTGTGCAGAAACGTACCGGGTGTAGTCGCTCAGCAGCGGGAATTTCAGTCCATTCTTATCCGCGAAGGCTTTGTTCGATGCGGGCGCGTCGACGCTGATGCCGATCACCTGTGCTCCGCCTGCGTCGAAATCCGCCATTGCATCACGGATGGTACACATCTCTTTTTCGCAGACCGCAGTGAACGCTCCGGGATAGAAGAAGATGGCGACTTTCTTTCCTGCGAAATCAGAAAGAGAGACCTGTTTGCGGAATGTGTCCGCGAGCGTGAAGTTCGGTGCAAGTTGTCCAACGGTGAGTGCCATGATGTTAGCTCCTTTATAAGAAAATGAACTGCGGTGCAGTAGGTAACGATGTCAGAAGGGAGAATGTTCCCCGGTGAACCGATGGTCGGGGAGTTGCGGCTGTGTGGAGGTCCGGAGATACCGGTCATCGGCGATCGTCATACGGGATATCATGCGGAGAGGGAGGGATTCGAACCCTCGATAGCCTTGCGACTATTCCAGTTTTCGAGACTGGCTCTTTCAACCACTCAGACACCTCTCCTGTTATTGCATGATCGCTTCCGTTCCCTGCCGCGCTGGGCGGAGGGAACGGTCAATCGTTCTGCGGAGAGGGTGGGATTCGAACCCACGGTACCCTTACGGGTACACTACCTTTCCAGGGTAGCCAATTCAACCACTCTTGCACCTCTCCGAACGAAATTGCTCTGCAAATATACAAAAAAAAAACCGATTTCCAATCGCACTTTTAAGAAAGTTCCGGTGTTACAATTTGAACCGCAACAAGTTCGTCTTGATATTCGTAAACAGTGTGGTTTTTCGATACATTGACATGCACCTTCCAACCAAGGACCTATGAGAACTTTCATTGCTGCACTGCTCTTCTTCCCTTCACTTCTGCTTGCGCAACAGTCAGCCACTATCAGCGGATTCATCCGGGACAAAGCGAACAAAGAATCGCTTCCGTATGCGACCGTCGCGATCAAGGAACTGAAGATCGGCACCGCCACGAACATCGAAGGTTACTACGCTATCCCATCGATTCCCGAAGGCGAGTACACGGTAACGGTCACCCTGCTGGGATATCAGACCTCGACCTTCCCTATCGATACCCGTAAGAACAAACGGATCGTGAAGGATATCTTTTTGTCCGATCAAGCCGTTCAGGTGTCCGAAGTGATCGTCGAAGCAGAGAAGGAGGAAGAGAAACGCTCCACGCAGACCGGCCGCATCTCGATGCAGGCGAAGGACATCGCACAGCTTCCGACCATCGGCGAAGCGGATGTGTTCCGCGCACTGCAGATGATGCCGGGTGTGAAAGCGACCTCCGAGATCTCCACCGGATTGAACATCCGCGGCGGAAGCACGGACCAGAACCTGATCCTGCTGGACGGCACCGTTGTCTACAATCCTTCTCACTTATTCGGCTTCTTCTCCACTTTCAATAATGATGCGATCAAGGACATCGTTCTGATGAAAGGTGGCTTCCCCGCCGAATACGGCGGACGGCTCTCCTCCGTGCTGAACGTGACGAACATCGACGGTGACCGGGTCTCCACGCACGGGAAGGCGTCCATCAGTATGCTCAGCACCCGCGTGACCGGCGAAGGACCGATCGGCAACGGTTCATGGTTCCTCTCCGGACGTCGGACCTATTTCGATAAGCTGATCGACTGGGCAGGATTGGATACCGGCGCCAATGCACTCCCCCTCTATTATTTCTACGATGCGAATCTGAAACTGAACCAGGATTTCGGCGAGGATGACAAGGTCTCCTTCGTCGGATATCTTGGTGACGATGATCTGATATTCAAAGTCGGTGACGGTGAATTGGAATTGAACATGCTCTGGGGGAACAGGACCGGCGCTCTCAAATGGACGCATGTGTTCAGTCAGACGCTCTTCTCCAACATCACTGCCAGTTACAGCAAATACAAAGCGATCATCGGCGGTGATCTGGGAGGTACGGGGTTCTCCAATGTGAACAGTGTTCAGGATTATTCCGTCCGTGCAGACGTCGATTTCTTCGCCACCAACGATCATCTGGTGAAACTGGGGGTCTGGTGGTCGCAGTATGACATCCGCTACCGCGAAAGTTTCGACGGCGATCCGTACGAGTTCAAGGAACGGCCGGCGCAGATATCCTTCTACGGTCAGGATGAGTGGACCATCAATGAACGATGGAAGGCACAGTTCGGTCTCCGCGTTGAGTATCAGGACCTGACCAAACATATCACACTTGGTCCGCGCGTGAATGTGCGGTTCAACATCGATGAATATTCCACACTCAAGCTCGCTTCCGGGATGTACTACCAGTTCCTGAATGCCGTTCCCGCCGGCAGCGACAACGGGTTCTCCCCGTTCGACATCTGGGTGCCGCTCAACGAGAAGATGAACCCGAGCCGCTCGACCGATTTCGTCCTGGGATATGAGAATTCCTTCTTCGAGGATGTGAAGATCTCCGTGGAGACGTACTACAAACGCTATCGCGATGTGCTGCTCTTCAAACGAGAGATCACGCAGACACTCGATGTGAGTGAGCTCTTCTATGTGGGACAAGGACGGTCGTACGGGCTGGAGTTCTTCATTCAAAAACAATCGGGACAGCTGACCGGTATGATCGGTTATACACTCGCCTGGACCCACCGCACTTTCGATGCATTGAACGAGGGACGGGAGTTCATGCCGAAGTTCGACCGACGGCACGATCTGACCCTCGCCGGGAACTACCAGTTCGACGAACTGTGGAAGCTCAGCAGCGTCTTCACCTTCTCTACCGGTCAGTCCTATACTCCTGCGACGGGCGTTTACCAGGATGTCTCGACCGGGAACCCGAACACGGTGGTCATACCGGGCGAACTGTACAGCAAGCGTTTGCTTCCGTATCACCGTTGGGACCTGAGCCTGCACAAGAAGATCACCATGTTCGATCTGGACGGCAGTTGGTACTTCCAGATCTTCAACGTCTACAATTACCGGAATATCTGGTTCAAGAACTTCGACTACAGCGAGAATCCGATCGAAGTGACCGATGTGAAATTATTGCCGATCATCCCGTCGTTCGGCGTGGAGTTCAAATTCTAATCCTATGAAAAACATCCTACTTATTCTGATCATCACTGCTCTCACTGCCGCCGGCTGTGAGGAATCCGCTTCATCCTTCTCTTACGAACGCCAGATCGTCGTCACCGGACTGATCGAAGCAGGCAGGACCGTCGACACGCTGAAACTCGTCTACACCGGCGAGGTCGATAAACCATTCTCCCCTTCGGCCTACGCCATCACCAATGCTGTCGTCCGCATCGTCGGGACCGATGTGGCATTCTCTGATTCGCTCGTGCACGATCCGGCGAATCCCGGCCGATATTATTCGACCGATCCCTCCAAGGTCATCCTGCCGACGAAGTCCTACCGGCTCGAAGTACAGACGCCGGATGGAAAGACGGTCTCCGCATTCACGACCGTTCCGGATACATTCAGCATGGTCTATTCTTCTCTGAAGGACAAAGACACTGTACGCTATGACATCAAGAATGACGTGAATATCTTCGCATGGTCACCCAGCAGACTGCACGGCACCTACCTCCCTACGGTGTGGAGCACCGATGTGGATGCGGCACTCATTCCAAAATCATTCCGCCGGGATACCATCGATACGCCAAAACCTGATAAATTGGGATACCGTGTCGGACTGCCGAAAGAACAGACGTATACAGAACTTCCCTGGATCTTCCTTTCCTACTTCGGTACGACCAAGATCGATGTGTATGCCGTGGACGAGAATTATGCATCATTCCTGAACCAGTTCGTTGCCGGTCAGGGCGGCGAACTCCGTGAGATCCGCTATAACATCCAGGGTGGGATCGGCGTGTTCGGAGCCCGGACGAAAGCGGCGGGAGGCATTACGGTCTATCTTAAACCGTAGGAAAACAGTGATTCCAACACCAAAAAGGGGCGTGCCGACGGTACGCCCCTTTTTTTATTTCCGACAATGAGTATATTTCCGGTATGGATCCCATCCTCTTCGGACATGATGATGAACAACAGATCGTCGCAGTGCAGACGAACGGAGATTCGCGCGTCCGAATCTACTCCCGCACGGAGAACGGCATCGTCAGCCGGGATGAGGAGTTCTTCCCCTTCTTCCATCTATCCGACAAACGCTTCATCGAAGGTTTTTCCGAGAAATACTGGCTGAAGAAGCTGGACGGTTCCAGTTTCTATCAATATCTCTGCGCCTTCCCTTCCGTCCCGCTGCTCTGGGATGCGGTCAACCACGTGCTGCGGCGCATCGCAAAAGAATTCAAGACGACCGTCGCTTCCCATCAGGATACCGAGCATATCTTCCTCCGTCCTGATATGAACACGCAGTATCTGCTGCAGAGCGGTAAGACCCTCTTCAAAGGGATGCAGTTCACCGATCTTCACCGGATGCAGATCGATATCGAGACATATTCGAAGGAACACCGGTTCAGCCGGGCGGATAAGAAGGATGACCGGATCATCCTGATCGCCGTGTCGGATAACCGGGGTTTCCAGACCGTGCTGGGAGGCAAGAGCATCGGCGAAAAGAAACTGCTGCAGCAATGCGTGAAGCTCATCACCGAACGGGACCCGGACATCATTGAAGGTCACAACATCTTCAACTTCGATCTTCCGTACATCCTGCGCCGCTGCGAGATGAACGGTGTGGAGTTCGCCATCGGCCGGGACGGAACCGTTCCCGGGGGCAACCGGTCGCGCACATCGTTCGCAGAACGTTCGGTGGAATACACAAGTTACGAATCCGCCGGACGGCATTTCATCGACACCTGGCTGCTCGTGCAGTCCTACGACACGGCCAAACGGAACATGGAAAGTCACGGACTGAAGTATGCGGCGAAATATTTCGGCATCGCTGCGCCGGACCGCACGTACATCCCCGGCGAGAAGATCTCCTGGTATTGGGAGCATGAACCGGAGACGCTCAAACGGTATGCACTCGATGATGTGATCGAAACACGCGGTCTGAGCGAGAAACTCTCGGCCAGCACATTCTATCTGACACAGATGCTGCCGTTCAACTACGGCACCATTGCAAAGCTTGGAGCGGCGGCGAAGATCGAATCGGTCTTCCTGCGCGAATACATCCGTCAGCGGCATTCCATGCCGAAACCGCAGCGCGGCACTCAGACCAGCGGCGGCTACACCGACATCTTCTATACCGGCGTCTTCAGTCCCATCGTCCATGCGGACGTGGAATCTCTCTATCCTTCCATCATGCTCTCGCGGAACATCAAGCCGATCACGGACGATCTGGATGTCTTCCCTTCCGCACTGCGCTATCTGACGGCGCAGCGGCTGGAAGCAAAGCGGGACCTCGCTTCCGCGTCCGATCCGCAGGAGCGGTCACGGCTGGATGCGATGCAGTCCTCCTTCAAAGTGCTCATCAATTCATTCTACGGTTATCTGGGGTACGGCAAAGGACTCTTTAACGATTACCGCCAGGCGGACGTCATCACCACCACCGGACAGGAACTGCTCCGGAGCATGATCCGCGAGATCGAAGTGCACAATGGAACGGTGATCGAAGTGGATACGGACGGTATCTTCTTCATCCCGCCGGACAATGTTGCCGGCGAGGAGGCAGAACGAAAGTTCGTGGCGCATCTTTCCGACGCGCTGCCGGACGGGATCAATCTCGGATTCAGCGGCCGCTTCCGGAAGATGCTCAGCTACAAGAAGAAGAACTATGCGTTGCTCCATTACGATAACCGCATCACCATCAAAGGCTCCTCGCTCATCTCCCGTTCCATCGAACGGTTCGGCCGTACGTATCTGCAGCAGTGCGTGGAATGTCTGCTGAACGACCGGTTCGCGGAACTCCATGCCCTCTATATAGAGATGGAACGGACCATCCGGTCGCATGGTCTGGATGTATCGGATTTCGCGAAAACAGAGGTGCTGCGCGATGCGCCGGAAGAGTACCGAGCTGATGTGGAGGCCGGAAAACGGAACCGCAATGCTGCGTATGAACTGGCGCTCCGTTCCTCCCGCAAATACCGTCAGGGGAGCCGGATCAGCTATTACATCACCGGTGCTGACGCCAATGTGAAAGGGTTCGAGAATGCCAAGGAAGCGCATGAATGGGATGCGAACTTCCCCGATGAGAACACCGGATATTATCTGAAGCGGCTGGATGAGTTCTCGCGGAAATTCGAGACGTTCTTTGACGGACGGGGCTTCGATGCGCTCTTTGCGGCGGACGATCTGTTCGGATTCGATGCATCGGCGATCGTTATCCAGAACAGGAAGGAAAAGCGGGACGAACCGGACGGAGCAGCGGATGAGAGCTACTCCATCGAGTTCGATGATGCGGAACCTTAAACGGGAACGTTGAAGGTCTTTTTGATATAATCAACGATGGCGAACGTCGATGCCCCCGGCGTGAAGATCTCGCCGATGCCCAACTGCTTCAACTTCACGATATCCTCCCGCGGCACGATACCGCCGCCGAACAGCAGCACGTCCTCCATCCCCTTCTCTTTCATCAGGTTCATCACCTTCGGAAAGATGGTCATGTGCGCACCGGAGAGCGAACTGATGCCGATGGCATTCACATCCTCCTGCAGCGCGGCCTCCACGATGGTCTCGGGGGTCTTCCGGAGTCCGGTATAGATCACTTCCATTCCGGCGTCACGCAGCGCGGCGGCGATCACTTTCGCTCCGCGGTCATGTCCGTCCAGACCTGCTTTGGCGATCAAGACACGAATCTTCTGGCTCATGGTGTTCCTTTCAGATGTCCGAGTGAACGGGCGAATGCGGTGAACGCGACATAGAATTTTGCGAGAGGGAATCCGACCACGGTGTAATAATCCCCGGAGATCCGTTCCACGAAGACCGCACCGAAATCATCCTGGATGCCGTACGAGCCGGCTTTGTCCATCGGTGAACCGGTGGCGATGTATCCGTCGATCTCCTCTTCCGATAAACGGCGGAACGTGACATCGGTCCTCTCCCAGTCAATATAGGATTTTTTCGACGCCGCATCAACCAACGCGAATCCAGTAAAGACCGTGTGCGTGCGTCCGCTCAGCCGGCCGAGCATCACTGCGGCATGCTTCCGG
>JAVBYA010000447.1 GCA_030824295.1 Bacteroidota bacterium | reverse complement strand
TCATAGTACGCTTCCATCTGGTCCGCAGAGAATCCTTTGTCCCACGGGAAGGTGAGATATTTCTCCGTCTTCCCTTTGAAGTAGTACTCCACATGGCACTGCGCGCAGACCAGCGAGCGCATCTCCTGCCGCGTTGCCTTGTTGATGTCCTTCCCCTGACGCTGCCACGCTTCGGCAAGGGCGGGACGAGTGATGCGGAGGTTCATCGACTTCGGGTCATGACAATCCTGGCAGCCGATGTTGTTCACCACTTCGTGGCCGAGCGAATCCCATGAACCCTTGTAGAAGTTCGCTGCACCCATCTTGTTGATCAGCCGCGGAACATCCGGGCTCTTGCAGGACCAGCATGTGGCCGGCTGGGGGACGCCGGTGCGGAGCGTGTTCCGGATGTCGTTGATGGCGTAGTAGTGTCCGCGCGCCTGATTGTAATCGCGCGAGAAGGCGTATCCGGCCCAGAGGACGACGTTGAGCGGGTCCTCTTCCAGCAGGTCGCGCTTCAGATTGCCGCCGTACTTGCTGCGGTAGGTGGTGTCCTCCGTGCTCTTGTACGTTTCGTACTCGCGCGGGAAGTTCTCGCCCCACACTTCATTGCGCGGCTCCCAATCGGCGATCGGTTTCACGTATTGGTACTGCATCGCCGCCTCGCTGCGCCGTTCCATGATCGAGGCGCCGAGCCATCCTACCAGGAAGACGGCAACGATCGTTCCGCAGAACAATGCCCAGGCGACCCACGGTTTCTTCTCGATGATCTCAGTGATTTTCATGGTTGTTCCTTTCTATGATGAGGAGAGTGTCATTTCGTTGAAATATCTTTTTTCAGCCATTCCGGGACGATGGTGCTTGGGATCGGGACCCGGGCGTACGGAACGGAGGAGAGACTGTTCACCCGGCCGTGCGGCGTTTCGCGGTGGCATTCCCAGCAGAGTTTCCCGCCGCCGTGCTTCTGCACGTCGAGCGTGACGAGTCTCTCGGCGACGTTCTGCGTGAGGGAGGAGTGGCAACGGATGCAGTTCTGCTGCACCACCGCCGTGCCCGCATCGTGGATGCGGATCACCTGCGGTTCCATCCGGAAGGTGAACATGAAGGAATGACGCGAACCGTCCATCGCTTTGAAGGCGTACTTCATGAATGCGTTATCGTGCGGTACATGGCAGTCGTTGCAGACCGTCACTCTGGCATGGCTGCTCCGTTCCCAGGTGGCGAACTGCGGCGCCATCACATGGCAGTTCATGCAGGCGCGCGGGTCGTCGGACAGGTACGAGGTGGCGTTGCCGACGTAGAGCGTCAGCAGTCCGATTCCGAACAGCGACCCGACGGCGAGCAGGACGGGGATCCTCCATTGCGGCGGCGGACCGAACCGGTCGTACAATCCGCCGATGGTGCGAAGAAGTGTTCTCATAATAAGCTCAGTTAGTGGGTGGTCGGTTCAGAAGACAAGGTGCGTCGTGAAATATCCCCATACGCCAAGGTCGCTGCCGTTGAACGCGGTGCGCATGATGGTGTTCGGGATGAAGACCGCTGCGCCGCATTCGAACTGCAGCGCCGGTGAATACTTGATGGTGGTGATGATGTCCGCTTCCTGTCCCGCATCGGTGACGTTCAGCGGGGCGGCGGAAGAGAGATTCTCCATGGCGGAGAAATGATGGAACGTGAGTTGGCTGTGTATGCCGTCGCTCCACGACAGCGAGGTACGCAGGGCAAGGTCCGCAAGTCCGCGGTGGAAGGTCTGCACCGGAAAATTAATGAAATAGTCCATGAATCCAAAGAATTTATGACCGGTGGCGTAATTCGCGGTGAACGTATTGAACTCCTTCCCGGTCGGTGACGTGCCGGAGATGATGTCCGCATGGACACTCAAGGAGGAAAGGAACGATCCTTTCATTGCATAACCCGCACTGAGGGCTGTCATATATGCGGCAACCTCAATCCTCTTGTTCTCCCCGATCTGGAACGCCGCTTCCGCGTCATAGAAGAATGCGCCGGATGTCCCTTTGATCAGACCGCCGAGTGTTGTGAGTGCATAGTCGATCGTGTCTTTCTTTGTCTGATTGCCGTTACGTTCGTGGATGCCATAGAGATCCAACGACAACACAGGAGAGAATGGCAGCGTCGCATAGATACCGGCGAGAGTGATCCCTTTGTCGTACGTGTACGCCGTTCCGGCGGCATTCACAGATGCAGGAGCAGTGTTGTTATCACTGACGTTCATCAGGAACAGGTCCAGACGCAGTGCTTCGGATCGGCTTTTCAAGAGCAGACCGTCGAATACGCGTCCATAGTTCTGCCAACCGAGTCCTCCGATGATCCGTTCGTTGCCGTACGCGAGCGCCATGCGGCCGAGTTGTGCGGATATCCCGGAGTTCCACAAGGAATCGATCCGCACATACCCTTCGAACAGGTCGATGTTCGCGGAGTTGGCGATGGTGGAAGCTTCCTGACCGAACGTGCGGCTGTCCTGCAGCGTCACTTTGAGCGTGATGCGGTCGGACGGTGTTGTCTCGGCGCCGAGACGGATGCGGGAGAGGGTATATAGATTGAGCGGAGTATTCAGACGGAAATCGCGACCGTCCGCTTCGGAGCGGAAGCGCGCCTCACCGCTCCATCGGATCGGCAGGGATTGTGCCGGCAGAATCGTTGCCAGAATGAGCAGCAGGAGTAGCGTTGCTTGTATTCGCATAAGGACCTCATTGTATAGTGGAAGGAAGTGTGGAACGACACTCCGGAAATCTTCAGCGGAGCGGTTTGTCCGAATATCATCACAAAAAAAACGCCGGTCGGAACCGCCGGCGTTCATTGGTTCAATGGATCAATCGTTCGGCCCGTACTGCGGTACGGAACCTTGCGCGTGGTTGTAGAGCGGTGAATCGAGCTTCTGGAAACGGACCTGATACTCGTCCTTCGATACGCTGTTCGCCCAGCGTCCGGTCAGCATGCCAAGTCCGGTCACGGCGATGAACACGCCGATCACAAGCGTGCCGAAGACCCACGGCTGCACGGTGGCGGACGATTCCTTTCGGCGGAGGATCAGCGTCTCTTTCACCGGACATTCCTCCACGCAGCGGAGGCAGCTGGTGCATTCATCGCTCCACACCTGACCGATACCGCTGGCAGAGTTCTTCGCTCCGATCGCATGCACCTTGATGTTCGACGGACAGACCTTCGTGCAGAGTTCACAGTCGATGCACGATTCCTTCACGCGGGTGATGCGGAACGGCGAGAGCAGTCCGGCAATGCCGAGCAGTGCGCCGTAGGGACAGAGATAGCGGCACCAGAAGTTCTTGATCACCACCGAGAAGAGCATCAGGATGATGATCGTCCAGAGTGCGAACGGGGTGATGTCGGCAAAGAAGAGATACATCTTGATGTCCGCAACCTTGTTGTAGGGACTGTTGATGAACACATCCAGGTCCCGGACGCTCATGGCGCCGATGGCGGAGACGAAGAAGAAGAGGAGCAGGTATTTCAAGGAGCGGAGCGGATAATCCAGCCAGCGCCAGACGGCGATGTTCTTCTTGAACAGTTTCTGTCCGAGCATCCAGAGCGATTCGCTGAGTGTGCCGATGGGACACATCCAGCTGCAGAACGATTTCTTCATCACGATGCTGGCGGCGATGAAACCGAGCAGGATCATGGTGCCGGCAGGGTGGATGGTGTTCAATGCGCCGCTGTACATCCAGTGCATCGCACCCATCAGCGCGCTGATCGGCAGGAACCCTTCCACGCCGGGGGGACGCTCCACATACGGCTCCGTACCGCCGGACATTCCCCACTGCATGAACAGATAGAACTCGATGCCGATCCAGACACAGAGCAGCACGAACGCCAACTGCACGGAGGAGCGGAAGAACTGCGAATCGTTCTTCAACCGGTCCAGAAGGCGTCGATACCACACCAGACCGGCGTTCGGTTTGAACTTCCGGCGGCGCTGGCCGGGCATTATCTTTTTGATACTGGGAATTCGGAGTCCGATTTCAGACGGATTTGTCTGATTATCGGATGAAGGTTCGGAATGTATGGGATATGTATTCATGATCGTTCACATGGAATAGGTGACAATACCGGCGGATGCCGGCGTTCGGGGGAGATCGCACCGGGTCCCGTCCGTGCGGACAGGACCCGGAGAGGCGATCAGGCTGCTCTGTAACCGTCCTTTTTGATCTCTTTGGCGACGTCCAGGATGTTCTTCTTACTGAGGGAGGCGAAGAAGTTCTCTTTGGTCGTCTTCCATTCATTGTGCATCGGACAAGGGGAGGAACCGTTGCATTCGGCATAGCCGAGCACACACAGGTTCATGATATCGCTGCCGTCGATGGCGATGATGATGTCCATCAGGACGATCTCTTCCGCCGGCTTAGCGAGCCAGAAACCGCCGGAGACCCCTTTCATGGAGTGCAGCAGTCCCTTATGGGAGAGCTTCTGGAAGATCTTGCCGAGGAAGTGGAACGGGATGTTCAGATGCGACGAGATCTCTTTGATCGTGGTCATCTCCCCCTGCTTCTTTTGAGCAAGGTAGATGATCGATTGAAGCGCATACTCGCATTGTCTGCTGAAGAAGATTGACATAGTGTCCTCACATGTACGATTGAAGAGCTTTCATATAATTGGCGCGTTCGAACGAGGAGGGGTCCGCCACGTTCTGATGACTCATACTGCCGCGCATATCGTTGATGGAGGAGTACTCATGCTCCACCATCCATTGCTGCACTTCCGTTAACACTTCGCGGATCTTCCGCGGTCCGTGCCGCAGCAGGGCCGAACACATCATGGTCACATTGGCGCCGGCCATGATCAGTTTGATGACATCCTCGCCGGTGTGCACACCGGTGGTTGCTGCCAGGTCCGCCTTGACCTTCTTGTGGAGGATCCCCACCCAGCGCAGCGGCAGCCGGATGGAATTGGAGGAACTGAGCACCACGCCCGGTTCGATGCTGAGCGTGTCCAGATTGATGTCCGGCTGATAGAACCGGTTGAAGAGCACCAGTCCGTTCACGCCGATGTTGTCCAGACGCTTCGCCACATTGGAGAGCGAGGTGAAGAAGGGGGAGAGCTTCACGGCAACAGGGATGGTGACCTGGTTCCGCACATCCTTCACGATGTCCAGATAGGTCTGTTCGATGTCGTCGCTGCTCATGTTCGGGTCGGTCGGGATATAATAGATGTTCAGCTCGAGTGCATCCGCGCCCGCCTGCTGGATCTGTTTTGCATATTCCACCCAGCCGCCGTCCGTCACGCCGTTGATGCTGCCGATCACCGGGATGCTGACCGATTCCTTCAATTTGCGGATGTGGTTCAGATACTCATCCGGTCCGCTGTGATACTCATGCGCTTCGGGGAAGTACGAGGTGGCTTCCGCGTAGCTTTCCGCATTGTAGGTAAGATGATGGTATAGCTCCTTCGTCTCATGCCGGATCTGTTCCTCGAAGATGGAGTAGAGCACCACGGCGGATGCGCCGTAATCTTCCATCAGGCGGACGCTGCCGACCGTGCGGGACATGGGAGAGGCGGAAGGAACGATCGGGTTCTTCAGGTTCAATCCGAGGTATTGTGTTGATAGGTCCATGATAATTCTCCGTTAAATGAGCCGGCCGTCACCCTGCAGGCAGCGGCCGGCCTATGGTATTAATGTCCGGTGACTGCCGATTGCGGCGTGGAAAAGTTCATCGCTGCCAGCTGTTCGTAGTATCTCCATTTCTTCTGCACATCCTCCTGCGCTTCGCGCAGCAGGCGTTTCGCTTTCTCGGGATCCATCTTGGTGAGCATCTTGTAGCGGATCTCGTTGTAGGCGAACTCCTCGAACTTCACTTTGGGCGGCTTCGAGTCGAGCTGGAAGGGGTTCTTTCCTTCCTTCATGAGCGACGGGTTGTAGCGGTACAGCGGCCAGTAACCGGAATCGACCGCGAGTTTCTGTGCGTTCATTCCGAGCCGCATGTTGATGCCGTGCGCGATACAGTGACTGTAGGCGATGATGATGGAGGGACCGTCGAACGCTTCCGCTTCGATGATCGCTTTCACCGTCTGCAGGTCGTTGGCACCCATCGCGATCTGCGCCACATAGGTGTTGGCGTAGCTCATCGCGATCAGACCGAGGTCCTTCTTGCCGGCCGGCTTGCCGCCTGCAGCGAATTTCGCTACGGCGCCGCGCGGCGTTGCTTTGGACATCTGTCCGCCGGTGTTGGAGTACACTTCCGTGTCCAGCACCAGGATGTTCACGTTGCGTCCGGAGGCGATCACATGGTCCAGACCGCCGAAGCCGATATCGTAGGCCCAGCCGTCGCCGCCCATGATCCAGACGCTCTTTTTGACGAGTGCGTCGGCGAGCTGCACGAGCTGTTTTGCTTCGGGGGATGTCTGCGGTGCGAGCGCCGCTTTCAGGTGCTTCACCCGTTCACGCTGATCGTAGATCTCCGTCTCAGTGCTCTGAGCGCACGTAAGGATCTCGTTGACGAGTGTCTCATTCAGCTGCGGGAGTAGTTTGATGAGCAGTTCGCGTGCATACTCCGTCTGCTTGTCCAGCGACAGACGGAATCCGAAACCGAATTCCGCATTGTCCTCGAACAGGGAGTTGGACCATGCTGGTCCGCGTCCGTCGTTGTTCGTGGTCCACGGCGTGGTGGGGAGGTTACCGCCGTAGATGGAGGAACAGCCGGTCGCATTCGCAACGATGGTGCGGTCGCCGAAGAGCTGGCTGACCAATTTCACGTACGGCGTTTCGCCGCAGCCGGTGCAGGCGCCGGAGAATTCGAACAGCGGCTGGAGGAGCTGAGAACCTTTGATGGTCTTCACATCCACCGTGCGGCGGTCCGCTTCGGGCAGGGTGAGGAAATAATCCCAGTTCGTCCGTTCCGCATCGCGCAGTGCGGGCTGAGGAGCCATGTTGAGCGCTTTGTATTTGGTCTCTTTCTTGTTCTTCGCCGGGCAGACCTCCACGCAGATGCCGCAGCCGGTGCAATCTTCCGGTGCGATCTGGATGGTGTAGGCCTGACCTTTGTAGTCGTTCCCTTTATAGAGGGTATGCTTGAAGGTCTCGGGTGCATCCTTGACCAGTTCGTTGTCGTACACTTTGATGCGGATGGTGGCGTGCGGGCAGACCAGCGCGCACTTGCCGCACTGGATGCACCATTCCGAATCCCATACCGGGATCTCGGAAGCAATGTTCCGTTTCTCCCACATGGTCGTGCCGACCGGATACGTGCCGTCCACCGGCAGCATACTCACCGGGATGGAATCGCCGTGGCCGGCGATCATCTTTGCGGTGACGGACTGGACGAACTCCGGTGCCTTGGCCGAAACGACCGGCGGCAGTTGGATGGTGCTCGTGAGCTCGTTCGGGTAGTCCACCTTGAACAGGTTCTCGATCGTGCCGTCCACAGCAGCGTAGTTCATCTTGACGATGTCCTCGCCTTTCTTGCCGTAGGTCTTTTTGATCGAGGTTTTGATGGCTTCAATGGCCTGTTCGCGCGGCAGCACGCCGGAGATGGCGAAGAAGCAGGTCTGCATGATGGTGTTCACGCGGTTGCCCATGCCGGTCTTCACTGCCACAGCGTTACCGTCGATCACGTAGAAATTGAGTTTCTTGGCGATGATCTGTTCCTGCACCTTCATCGGCAGATTCGCCCAGACACGTTCCTTCGGGAAGGGGGAATTCAGCAGGAACGTTCCGCCTTCCACGATGGAGGAGAGCATGTCGAACTTCTCGAGGAACTGCCACTGATGGCACGCCACGAAGTTCGCTTTGGTGATGAGATAGGTGGAGCGGATCTGGCGGGGACCGAAGCGCAGATGCGAAACGGTGGTGGAGCCGGACTTCTTGGAGTCATAGACGAAATAGCCCTGACCGAAGAAGCTCGTCTCTTCGCCGATGATCTTGATGGAGTTCTTGTTCGCGCCGACCGTGCCGTCCGCACCGAGACCGAAGAAGAGGGAACGGATCACATCGTTCTTCTCGGTGGTGAAGTTCGGATCGTATTCCAGACTGGTGTTGCCCAGGTCGTCGTTGATGCCGATGGTGAAGTGGTTCTTCGGTTTCTCTTTGGAGAGCTCGTCGAACACCGCTTTGACCATGGCCGGGGTGAATTCTTTGGAGGAGAGTCCGTAGCGTCCTCCGACCACTTTGGGATACTTGGCGAACTTCACTTCGCTGGTGGTGTAATACTCATGCAGCGCGGTGATCACATCCTGATACATCGGTTCGCCGGCGCCGCCCGGTTCTTTCGTGCGGTCGAGCACGGAGATCGCTTTCACGGTGGCGGGGATGGCGTCGATGAAATGCTTCAGGGAGAACGGACGGAACAACCGGACCTTCAGCACGCCGATCTTCTCCCCTTTTTCCATCAATGCTTCCACGGCTTCATGCACGCTCTCCGAACCGGAGCCCATGATGATGATGATGCGCTCGGCATCCGGTGCGCCGAAATAATCGAACAGGTGGTACTGGCGTCCCACGATGGAAGCGAACTTGTCCATGGTCTTCTGAACGATCTCCGGGCAGCGGTCGTAATACGGATTCACCGTTTCGCGTGCCTGGAAGTAGACGTCCGGATTCTGTGCGGTTCCGCGCATCACCGGTTTGTTCGGCGTGAGGCCGCGCAGACGGTGCAGGGTGATATGCTCGTTGTTCATCATCCCTTCGATATCGCTGTCATTCAACTCTTCGATCTTCATCACTTCGTGCGAGGTGCGGAACCCGTCAAAGAAGTGGATGAACGGCACGCGCGCTTCGAGTGTGGCGGCCTGCGAGATCAAGGCGAAGTCCATCACTTCCTGCACATTGTGCGAGCAGAGCATCGCCCAGCCGGTGGAGCGGGTGGACATCACGTCGCTGTGGTCGCCGAAGATGGAGAGACCCTGGGCGGCGATGGAGCGGGCGGAGACGTGGAAGACGGTGGAGGTGAGCTCGCCGGCGATCTTGAACATGTTCGGGATCATCAGCAGCAGACCCTGCGAGGCGGTGAAGGTGGTGGTGAGGGACCCGGTCTGCAGTGCTCCGTGAACGGCGCCCGATGCGCCTCCTTCGGACTGCATTTCGGTCACACTGGGGACGGTCCCCCAGATGTTCTTTCTCCCTTCGGAGGACCACTGATCGCACCATTCTCCCATGTTGGAGGAAGGGGTGATCGGATAGATAGCGATGACTTCGTTCGTTTTGTGGGCTACATATGCGGCGGCTTCGTTACCGTCGATGTTGACCATTTCTCGTTCGATTGTAGACATAATAAAGGACTCCGATTTCTTATTTAATTAAAGACACGGGGTACTTTTGCAAAAACATTGCCAAACAATATCGCCGGAAACGCCAATGATTTGAACGGTTTACGGGCGAAATATTATCAGTTGTAAGAATGAGGGGATAATTGAGTCTTATTTCTAGGAAAGGAAGGACAATGAACAATTGACAATTGACAGTGGACAATGAAGAGCTGATCGAGGAGGGGAGAACAATGAACAATTGACAATTAACAGTGGACAATGAAGAGCAGATCGAGGAAGGAAGAGCAATGAACAATTAACAATTGACAATTGACAATGAACAATGAAGAGCCGATCGAGGAGGGGAGAACGAAATACCCGAAGGATGCCAAGAATCGATGCGCGGGAAAAAACACAAAAAAGGGATGGGCACGCGTCCGACCACATTACCGGTAGGTCGGCATTTATGCCGATGCATTGTTCAAACTATCACCACAGAGACACAGAGGTCCCGGAGAAGTAAGGGAAAAAACAACGAAGAATGATAAACGAGGAATGATGAATTGTCCAAGGTCGACGCACCAGAAAAAACACAAAAAAAGGACGGACACCCGTCCGACCACAATACTTCGACCGCGGTGTAGGACGGGATGTCATCCCGTCCACAAAATTCTCTGCGGTTTGTTTTTCGCATATTCCGCCGCCGGGATGAACCATCCTGGCTACAGATGCGTGATGGTGACTGTCACCTATAAGAAAGCGTTCGCAAGAGGAGACAGTCACCATCTCTTCGGATCGACTCTGGAGAGTCGATCAACCTTTGTTCTTATTCTTCTTTCGTGTTTTCGTGCCTTCGTGGTTCTTCATTCTTTGCATTGTATTTGTCCGAACGGAATACCATCCCGACTACAGATGCGTGATGGTGACTGTCACCTATAAGAAAGCGTTCGCAAGAGGAGACAGTCACCGTCTCTTCGGATCGACTCTGGAGAGTCGATCAACATTTGTTCTTATTCTTCTTTCGTGTTTTCGTGCCTTCGTGGTTCTTCATTCTTTGCGTTGTATTTGTCCGGACGGGATACCATCCCGTCCTACAATATTCTCTGCGTGCTCTGCGGTCTCTGCGGTGAATGTTTTTACATTAGCTCGCCGGAGAGAATTTTGCGCGCAATGAGCTTGGTGTATTCGGTGAAGTCCTTGTCCAGCATCCATTTGACCATGCCGAGATTGTCCGCCACGCGGAACCCTTTGTTCTTGCCGAAGGTAAAGATGATCTCGCCGCTCTTGTCCCGTCCGAATTTCCGGTCGTAATCGAGGTATTCATTCTCGAGGGCGAACATTGCATGCAGCGCATCGGTCGTGCCGCCGACGTCCGGATACTTCTGCAGCTGTCCGTTCAGTACTTTGATGGTCGCTTCCACATCCGCTTCGGCGGAGTGTGCGTTGACGATCTCCTCATTCGCGTAGAATTTGAGCGCGGCGGCAAGATTGCGCGGCTCCTTCTTGAAATAGATGGAGAGGGAGTCGATGATGCGCACCTTCTCGAACGGATTCTCCTTCAGCCCCGCCCGCAGCAGTTCTTCCACCAGCATCGGGATGTCGAACTTCGCGATGTTATACCCCGCCAGATCACTGTCGGCGAAGAATGCCGCTACTTCGCGCGCCTTTTCCCGGAAGGTCGGTTCGCCTTTCACCATCTCGTCCGTGATGCCGTGGATCTCGGTGGAGGAGGGAGGAATCGGCATCTCGGGATAGAAACGCTGCAGCAGCATCGTGCGGGACTTGTCCGGCATGACCTTGATGGCGCAGAGTTCGATGATGCGGTCCTTGGCGAAACTGACGCCGGTACTTTCAAGATCGAAGAAGATGAGCGGACGCTGCAGTGTGAGGGTGTCGAGCATAGTGTTACCGTTTCGGATAGGTTAGATTCTGTGAAAAGAACATTCGGCTATGGACGCGTTGTGTCGGTTGTGGCGTTACTATCGTTTTTCGTTGAAAGATTGCCTGCCTGCAGCAGGCAGGCTTCGCCACCCTTCGACTACGCTCAGGGCGGCTCGCAATGACTCGTTTTCGGATTCCTAAGGAGTTTCTCTAAATTCATCTGTGAAATCTGTGGCATGCACGCTTTCGCTCTGCCGTCATGCGTGATAAATATACGAAAAGAATTCTGCAGGATGTTCACTCCTTCGGACGCTGGAGCGGGATCCCCGCCGCGGTCAGTTTCTCTTCCGCTTCCTGCTCGATGATCCTCCGCAGTTCGTCCATCACCGGATCGAACGCCGTGTATGGACGCCGGGAATAGATCAATCCGTACTCCACCGGGATCCAGGTGGCGATATCGGCCTCGTTGTGCTGCACCTGCACCTCCAGTTTGTCCAGTGCATTGGCGACCTTTGCTTCGTACGACTCCCGGGCTTCGAATTCATGCCACAGTTCTTCGATCTCGCTTCCCGGTACATCTCCCAAACGGCTCCGCACCTCCCGGATCGCTTCCAGTTCCTTTCTGGCTTTCTCTTGCTTCAGCGCATCGTTCCCCACCATGAACGGGACGGGGGTATCGCCCGCAAAGACCTCCACAATATCATGAATGACAATCATTTTGAGCAATTTCTCAAAATTGACTTTTTTGTCCAGTTTCGGGACGAGAAGGACGGCCATCAAGGTCATCCGCCAGGTGTGTTCCGCTACGCTTTCCTGACGTCCTTTTGAGGTAAAACTATGGCGAAGTTCGTTTTTCAGCCTCTCGGCGATGTGAATGAAGGAATATATTTCGGACAAGGAGGTCATGATTTTCTCGGTACGATTCTTGAGTAATGATAGGTCAA
>JAVBYA010000089.1 GCA_030824295.1 Bacteroidota bacterium | reverse complement strand
CAGTGTGCCTTGATTCTCAGCGATGAATTGAACGGAATCGGAATTCGACAGCAAGGTGATTGTGAGTTTCTGGGTACTCTGATTCGGGATGGAAATATCAATGACCGAATCCTTATCCACAGTGACCGGACCGAAGTCGACCGTGAGATCGTCGAAGGGGAAACGATCAAACGCATGTCCGTGCAGGGAGACCATGAACGACGGAGCAGCCGGATCGGTCGAGACGATACGCATCAATGCCGTTTTATGTCCGATACTCTTCGGATGGAAGAGGACCGGTAATTGCCGTTGTTCTCCTGCTGCAATATCAAGGACCTTCGGTCCGTTATAACTGAACGACACTGAATCTGAAATACTATGGATGGTCGCGATCACATTGCGCGTACCTTCCGCATTGGAGAGGACCACATACTTCAGTGAATCAGAACCGGTCCGGATACTGCCGTATTCAACGATGCCGGTGTCGGTCATCAATTTCGGATTCTCGTTAAGGACGATACGGTATCCTCCGTGCTCACTCCCGGCAAAGTAGATATTCGGGTCAGAATGATGCGGCGAGAGCAGGTAGAATCGTTCATTGAACGCGGTCTCGGTTATTCGGCTCCAGGAATTCCCGCCGTCAACAGTACGATAGATCCCTCCGGGACCCGATACGACCAATCGCTTCGGATCCAGCCGATCATACACGGCATCGTATGCCGGGACCGTGGCACCCATACTGTCCCATGAACTGCCTCCGTTCGTTGACCGGAACAATCGATACGGTATCCCCGAACCGGTCGCAAAGACCATGGAGACGAAGAGTTCATTCGTCTTCATCGGATTGATGACGGGACTCATGGTCAGCAATGCATCGACCTTCTGCTCTTTGGGATTGTACGCTGTGAGAGGAAGATTCGATGAGATATCACTCCACGATTGACCGGCATTCGTTGAGCGGAAGAGGCGCTCCCCGGAGAAATAGATCGTGGACGGGTCGATAGGATCGAACTCGATATTCTCGGGAATCAGTGAAGAATCATTGGAGACCGGTGACGGCAGCAGGTTCCAGGTCCCGCCGCCGTTGGTGGATAGATGCAGTCCGAATGCAGTGCTGCTCAACAACACATTCGTACTCTTGGCCGGTGAACTCCGGACGATGATCTCATGTTCACGATTCGTGAATTTCGTCATCCGCCGCACCACCGATGAGTCGACAGCGAAGAGCTGCGTCCAGGTCGCTCCCCTGTCCACGGAGCGGTACATACTGTAAGCAGTTCCTGCATACAGCAGATTCTGTTTTGTATCCGCTGTCAGGGACATAACGTACGGTGACGAAAGTCCATTGTTCACTTCGTTCCAGGTCGTTCCGCCGTCCGCAGAACGCAGGACACCTCCGCCGAACAATCCGGCGAACAAGAGCGGCGTATCGTTCAGCGACGGGAGCGAAACAACATTCCGAACATCCGTACGGGTGATGCCGGCATTCTTCCGATCCCATGTTTCGCCGTCATCCGTGCTGATATAGATCCCGCCGGACGTTGCAAGGTAGATCTTACTCTTATCCTTTTCAGAAGGGATGAATAACCCAGAGATATCCGCCGGACGATTGAAGACACGCTTGACCGGGGGCGGTTCCACGAGACTGATGGTGAACAATGAATTGTTCTTCGAACCGATCTTGAACAGGCCGCTCTTTTCCGTGAACGGTTTCGGCGCACCGTCGAACTCTGATGCATTCGAGACATAATAGAGGGCGAACTTATGCCGGTCATTCAACGGCGCGGTCAGATCGAATTTGTCGTAGACCAGGATCCCGTCCGTGACAACACCGGCCGGTGCACTGTTATTCGCCGTAATGGCGACCCACGCCGTGTCACTGTGGTCCGATTGCGCTCCGAAGATCCCCTGCGCAGTTCCGATCACTGCGCGGAAATGGGTCCGCCCGATCCCCATGGAATCGATACCAACGGTGTAGATATTCCGCGCACTTCCGGACGGGAGCGACTTCACGAACGGCCTCCAAGTCTTTCCGGAGTTCGGCGAGAAATACAATCCGTATTGATCCTGGGAGCCTGTGACAGCGATGAGCCGGATATTGGCCCCGGTGTCCGCAGGATGGACCGCCATATGATAGACCGTCCTGTTCCCGAAATATGTACCGTCTTTGAGCGGCTTCCATTCAATACCGCCGTCCGTGGACTGGAGCGGTCCGTTTTGATCACTGCCAAAGAGGATGGAATTATTTGCCAGAGAATAGACGATGCTGTGCGTGGGAGCCGGGTTCATCGTGGACAACGAGAACGATACTCCTTTATCGCTGCTGCGGAACAGACCGAGAGAAGTAGCAAGAAGGATCGTATCGGAATGCTGAGGATGGATGACGATGGAACGCACATCGACCGGACCGCCGTTCGGTGTGTTGAGAGGAACGTACTGCCAATGTTCGCCGCCGTCCGTTGAACGGTACAACCCGCCCTCTCTGACCGCTGCCAGCACCACATCATCATTGAGCGATCCCTGCAGCAGCGAGATCATAGCTCCGCCGGGTCCGATGTGAGAAACGGAAGAGTTTTGAGCCGAAAGTACACCGGCACAAAGAAGACAGAGAAGGAGGAACCGTTTCATACTGGACCTAGTTCGGTGGTTCCGGCGGTGCTTTGAGCGGAGAGATCACCGTCGTTTGAGGATTGGTGTTCGAACCGGTACCTGGTATCGTCGTATTCGTGATCTGATTGCTGGATTGGTTCGCACGCTCCATTGCCTGGTCCGTACCGCCGCCGAATCCGGTTCCTGTACCGGGATTGGACGATCCGCCGGCCGAGCTGTTCGTTGACGGAGGGGGCGGCGGCGGCGGCGGAGCAACGCTCGGGGGTGCGGTCTTCGCACTTCCGGAGCGGTTGGAGCTGTTGCTCTGGGTCGTGGAGGTCGAACTTTCCGAAGTGCTCTTCTCGCCGGATGACGTTTCCGTTGTGGTGCCGACGATCTGTTCCACTTTCTTTGCTGAGCTCGCGCTGGATTTCGCCTGCGAGAAACTCGGATCGGACGTCGCAGCCTGTGAATACGCCTGGAATGCCTGAGTGTACAAGCCGCGGTCCTCGTAATCCAGTCCGCGGGAATACTGCAGGAACGCGAAGAAGTTCTCTGTCGGGATCTCCAGGATCGCTTCCCGTTCCTGATCGGTCAGGGTGATCTTCAGGTCCGCGATGATCTTGAAGACGAGGTCCTTCTCCATCCGGAAGAAATCCTGCATGCTTCCGGAGATATTCGTGGTCACATCCAATTCGCCGGTCCTGGTCCGTGCCACGAAGGCATCGATATTGATCTTATCGCCGGTCAATTCAAAGAATGAACCTTTCACCAGACGGTATGCGCCGAGCAGTTTGCCCAATCGAGGAGCCGTGCGTTGGTCCACCAGGTCCGATTCACCAAGATTCATTTCCTGCATCATTTCGTGCAGGCGGATGCGTTCCACGACCTTCAGCGATTTCACTTTGGCGAGATCGGTGATGACCATTTCCGCCAGACCTTTTTGCAGCGGGTTGAGTTCTGCTTTTTGACCCTTGTTCTCAAAATAGAGTATGGCGATGGTGTTGTTGGGGATGCGCGTTACATCGAGCTGTTGTTCCATCTGCAGCGCACGTTGTGCTTCTGCCTCCAGCTGCTGACGGTACAGGAGTTTTATGCGCGCTTCGACCACATCCTTGTACTCACCGAAGAATGTCAGTTCATTATATAGACGGTAATACTGGATCGCCCGGTTGTAATCACGCATCGCCTCGTACGATGCTGCAAGATAGTAGGCCGCCTGATCGTCCTCTTCATCCACTGCCAGCACCTGCTGGAACAGGATCACACATTCAGAATAAAGTTTCTTATTATAGAGAGCGATCCCCATCAGACGTTTATATTCCGGTTCATCCGGATCCAATACTAATGCCCTGTTCATACGGGCGATAGCTTCATCGTTGCGGCCGTCCGCGATCAGGTCCGCAGTGATCTGGGCCAGATTGGGACCGCATGATGAGAGGACCGTCATTGCTGCAAGGATGATCAGCAGTGAGGATCGAAACGATATTTTCATGGACTTCTCCAAAGTTGAAACGCGGACGAAGCAAACCGCATTCGTCCGGCCGTTGTATAGACCGCATCACTGCGGTGAACATCACTCCCCCAACAACGGGGATATTTGGTTATCGTGCTGTACGTTCCGTCACAGAACCGCCCGGGATGTGATACAGCGCTATTCTGTGGTCTCGACCCCTTCGGCTTCTCCGCCCATCATCCGCTCACCTTCCTTCTGCGCCCAGGCGCTCAACGCCGCACGCTCCGCATCGGTAAAATCCGCCTCCGGATGGAGCGGGATATACTTCGGCATCGGCATGGTCTTGTCCGTTACAGCCTGATAGATGCCGGATAATTTCTGCACCTTTTTCCTTTCCTTATATTTACCCCACTCCGAAAAATTCAGATGTTTGCGTCCTTCCATGACATCATATGAAACCAGCCAGGACGCAGGAGCAACATAGGAATAGAACGGCCAAACGGTAGCATTGGAATGACAATCCTTACACCCGCGGTCAAGCAGCGATGCGATCTCTGCGGGGACCTGCATTTGAGTCTGAATGGTCATTGCGGGATCGATCTGCGGATTATCACGGACCGGCTGGATGAACTGTATGAGGATGCCGACGGCACCAATGGCAATGAGAATGTTCCGTACGGTCTTTCGAAGATTCATGATAGTTCCGGAAAATGAGGGAAGGATGGAATCGTGAAAGGAATATGGAAAAAGCGTGAGAAATAAGCAAATGAGCATATCACAGCAGAGTAAGTGTCTCCTTTGGAAATTTCCATTATATTACCGGAAACCATAATTCAGAACGATATGTCCGATACCACACTGAAACTGCGTCGATCTTTTCTGCTCTGCTTCGTTGTCCTTCCGCTCTTTGGGCAGCCGCCGGATTCTCCTTATCGCATGTCCTGGAGCATCGATGGACCGATCTTCGGAGCTGCCGTGACCGTTGCATTCACTGCATCGTCACTGGACGAAGAACTTCCTGTGCTCACTGCCGCCGAGATCAGTGCTTTGGACAAACGCTCTATCAATCCCGTCGACCGGTTGACGGCCGGCTGGTATTCCGACGAGCAATCGTTTCTCAGCGATGCCCTTGTGGGTGCCTCCATCCTATCTCCGGCACTCTTCCTGTTCGATGAACGGATGCGGAACGACATCGGAACGATCGGGACGATGTATCTTGAAACGATCACCTTTGCCACGTTCATGCCTTCGTACGGTAAAGGTAGTGTACGCCGCGTTCGACCGTTCGTCTATGGCTCCCCGGCACCAATGTCCCTGAAAGAGGATTTCGAATCGCTCCGGTCATTTTATTCCGGTCATGCGACCTGGGCATTTGCGACCAGCATCTTCTTTGCATCGGTGTATACCGACTATAATCCGGGTTCAGAATATTCCGGCTATGTGTGGGGAGGTGCGGTCGGTCTTGCTTCTGCAGTCTCGCTGCTCCGGGTGACATCCGGCGCTCATTTCCTGTCCGATATCGCCGTCGGCGCTGCTGTCGGCACCGCCATTGGCTATACCATCCCGTATCTCCACCGTCATCAGGACCAGCCCTGGTCCGTTATGCCGCTCATCTCACCGGCCGGTGCCGGCGCTCGATTCACTCTCCATTTAAAATAACAGCGGCGGACAGATGTCCGCCGCCGTTATATCTCCAGCTGTTCTTACTGTGGTGCTGTGTTACGGTCTGAAACCATGTCCGCCGTGACCATGACCGGGACCGCCTTTACCGCCGGGACCTTTACGGCCTGCCGGTTTGTTCCAGAACTTCTGGACCCATTCCGTGAACAATGTCAGCTGCTCTTCTGTAACAATGGCCGTCACAGAGGCAATGAACTGGGCGCGTGCTGCGACCACAAGTTCCTTCGCCTGGTCACGCGTGATGATGGTATCCTTCACCTGTGTACGGATATCGTTCAAGGTCGTGAACAGGGTCAGCGCGTAGACATGCACACTGTCGAACTGTTCATTGGTGAGCCCCACGAACGTTTTCAGATGATTGAGCATGCGGGCATGCCGCAGCGAGTCGTGCGCCGGGCCGTTCCCCTGGTTGGTACGGATCTCATCATCCGTTGCCTGGGTGGTCTTGAGCATCGATGTTTCGCTGTACATCGCATCGCTGTTCTGATCGGCTTCGATCGGCGAACTCTTATCGCAACCGACGAGGATCATAGCGAACAGTGCCGCTGCCAATAGGTTCTTCATAACTGGGTCCTTCATTGAGTGATTGAACTGTGGTTTAGTGTCGTCTCTCTTCTCCTTATTGCAATCTGCGTGCCACAATTCCATCAATTAAAATCGGGAAAAACCGAACATCATATCCCCGCGGTATGCAGAGTTTGCACAACCTGTGCACCTTCTGCATAAAACAGAACGTCCCGCCGGAGCGGGACGTTCTGAATGCGGAGCGAATGCTCTGCTGTCAACGCACCTTCACATCGATGGCCCTCGGTTTCGCTTCCTCTGCTTTAGGCAGCGTGAGCGTCAATACTCCATCTTTGTATTGTGCATCGATCCTGTTCACGTCCACCGTTGCGGGAAGGGTGAACGAGCGTTCGAAGGAACCGTACCGGCGTTCGATGCGGTGTACATCCCCTTCTTTCTGCTCTGTGTTCGCCTTCTTCTGACCGCGGATGGTGAGCACATTGTTCTCCAGAGTGACCTGCACATCCTCTTTGGACATCCCGGGCAATTCAGCATTCAGTGTGTACCGTTCCGCATTCTCGGTGATGTCGACCGCAGGGCTCCAGTCCCGCTGGAAGAGACTCCCGTCGGCAAGCAGATCGCCGCGGAAGAATTCATCAACGATACGGTTCATATCATGCTGCAGGGACAGTAATCCGCGGAATGCAGGGAACTCGCTGTTCCAGCGGCTCAGTTCCATGGTCGGTGTTCGTTTGATCAGTGACATAGCGTCTCTCCTTTCTTGTCGATGGTGACCGGAGCGGATTTTTGCTCCAGCCGGGTTATTGGATATGGATCTGTTTGGGTTTGAATTGTTCCTTCTTCCTGAGTGTGACGGTCAGAACGCCGAGTTCGTAGTGTGCATCGGCCGACTGCGGCTCGATGTCGTTCGCCAGGGTGAACTCACGGCGATACTGCTTTCCCGCGTTCTCGCCCTGTGCCGGGACCTCTGCGGTCACACTCAGCAGTTGGTGCTCTACGTTCACGGAGATCCGTTCCTTCTGTGCGCCCGGGATATCGAGCGACACGAGGAAGGCATCCTTCGATTCGACGATACTCACCGCCGGGGTTAGAGTGATCAAGGGCTGTTGCTCGATGTCCGATCGTGTCATAGTGATCGCTCCTCTCTTAGCGGACAGTGATCTGTTTCGGTTTTGCCACCTCATGTTTTGGAAGAACGACCGTAAGGAGACCGTTCTCATGGAGCGCAGAAACCTTCTCCACATCGACCGCGTACGGGAGCCGAAGTGTCCGTTCATATGTTCCATAGTTCATTTCATTCCTTATCCAATGTTCCTGTTCTTTCAGTTCGGGGCGTTTCCGTTCGGCTTTGATCGTCAGATGTCCTTCATGGACGTTCACCGCAACGTCGTTCTTTGCAACACCGGGAAGTTCAACGGTGACGGTCAGCTGATCGTTGTCCTCCAGGGCGGAGAATCCGGAATTCCTGACCCTGCGTTCCATTGTGTTGGCTGTTGAGGGCGGAATGACCGCTGCACGAAGCATTGCATCGAAATGATCGGTGATGTCCGGGACCTGTCTGAATCGTACTAACATGGTGTGACTCCTTATAATGGTTGATGATTGTTTGATGTTCGTTCGCTCTGGTCCATATCATTTCAATCAGTGTGCCAAACCTGTAAGTCCAGTATTTTCAATAGACATGAAATTCACCGACGTTTTTTTCTGAACGTTTGACAGAGAATACCGACAGAATTTCCATTTCACGGGATACTTCGTCAGTGTTTCGCGACAAAATGAATTAAAAAAAAACGCCTTCCATATTTCTATGGAAGGCGTTCCTGTGATCGGGTATCTATTTCTCTATTCGTGTTCGGCGAGCCATCGTTCTGCGTCTATGGCAGCCATACATCCGCTTCCAGCTGCAGTAACAGCCTGGCGGTAATAATGGTCCGCAACATCACCGGCAGCGAACACCCCTTCGATGTTCGTTCTGGTCGAACCGGGCTGCACTTTCAGATATCCGTTCTCATGCATTTCAAGAATGCCCTGGAAGATCTCGGTATTCGGTTTATGTCCGATGGCAAGGAAGAGACCATCCGCTTTCACTTCCTTCACCGCGCCGGTCTTGATATTCTTCAGCCGGAGACCGGTCATCTTCTTTTTATCGTTCTCCACCGTTCCGAGGACCTCTTCAACAACGGAATTCCATTCCACGGATACTTTGGGATTGTTCAGTACACGGTCCTGCATCACTTTGGATGCGCGGAACTCTTCGCGGCGATGGACGAGCGTCAGTTTGGAAGCGAACTTCGTAAGGAAGCTGGCTTCCTCCATTGCCGTATCCCCGCCGCCGACAACGTACACCTCCTGATTTCGAAAGAAGAAACCGTCGCAGGTTGCACAGGCAGAGACGCCGTATCCGGAGAACTGCTTTTCCGATTCCAGTCCAAGCCATTTTGCGGAAGCGCCGGTGGAGACGATGACCGCATCCGCAGTATAGAGAGTTTCATCCACCCATACTTTGAAAGGGCGTTGGGAGAAATCGACTTTGGAAACGATCTTGAACTGTGACTCGGATCCGAACCGCTGCGCCTGTTTGCGCATCACATCCATCAGTTCCGGCCCCTGGATACCATGTTCGAATCCGGGAAAATTCTCCACTTCCGTTGTGATGGTGAGCTGGCCTCCGGGCTGGATCCCTTCGAAGATGAGCGGTGCCAGGTTGGCGCGGCTTGCATAGATCGCGGCGGTGAGTCCTGCGGGACCCGAACCGATGATGATGATCTTTCTGTGATTGTCAGACATGCTCTTTGAAATTAAATTGATGAATGATGAATTACTTCGGGATATTCCCTTTATGTATAACAGTCAATGCGTTGCGGGTGAGCCCTTCGCGCTTCGTCCTTTTGATGGGTGAATCCTTGAACCGTGCGCTGAAATCCTCCTGCGAGATCGCTGCCAGCTCTTTCAGCGACGGGTCGATATTTGCGGGTCGAGGTGCGAATTCGGGGTGTTCCGTCTCCTGTCGAAAACTGTTCCAGGGACAGACATCCTGGCAAATATCGCATCCATAGACCCACTTGTCGAAGTGTTCGCCGAGTTCCAGTGCGATCTCACCGCGGTGCTCAATGGTAAGATACGAAATACAGCGCTGACTGTCTACGACGTATGGTTCGGTGATGGCGGCGGTCGGACAGGCATCGATGCATGCCGTGCACGTTCCGCAGAAATCCTCCATCGGTGTATCCGGCTTCAGGTCGAGCGTGGTGATGATCTCGCCAAGAAAGACCCAGGAGCCATACTCTTTGGTGATGAGGTTCGTATGCTTCCCCTGCCACCCGAGTCCGGCCCGCGCGGCCCAGACCTTTTCCATGACCGGACCTGTATCCACATAATAACGGCCGATAGAATCCGGTTCCCATTGTTTGATGCATTCAAAGAGCAATTGGATTCGGCGGGTCACATGGATATGATAGTCATCTCCCCACGCATACCGGGAGATCTTCCCTTCGTCCGCTTCCGGTGCGTGCGGTACGGGGGTGTAGTAGTTCACGGCAAGGCTGATGACGGTATTCGCACCGGGAACGATCTCGCGCGGGTCGGTCCGTTTGTCGGTTTTGTTTTCCATCCAGCGCATGGATGCGTGCAATCCCCTGCCGAGCCATGCCTCCAGGTGCGCGCGCTCCTCCGGCAATGATTCCGCACGGGCGAACCCCACTTTATGGATGCCCAGTTCGGCGGCTTTCTCTCTAATGCGCTGTTCTAACGACATTGGCTGGAGGCAATGGATGATGAGGAGCGTATCTTGTTCATTCTTGCGTGAGGTCGACGTACACCGTACCGTTCACAGACTCCGCCGGGAATGTTTTGAGCCTGCCGCCGGCATTCGTCGAAGCACCCGTGCGCACATCGAACGACCAGCCGTGCATGGGACACGTAACGATGCCGTTCTCGTAGAGACCGTCGTGCAATTTGGCGAAATGCTGATGCGGACAATTATTGGCCACTGCGCAGATCTTCCCATCCGCACGGAACAGCACCAGGTCCTCGCCGTTCAGCGTCACCCGAAGGCCGCGGCCGGAGCGCACGTCATTCTCTTTGCACACTGCGAGGCGCGTCACGTCAGAAACTCAGTTTGTCTTTGATGGTCAATCCTTTTTCCGTCCGCTTCAGTGTGACAGCGACCGTTTCGGGATCGTGTTCCAGGAAGAGGATCCAGCCGCCCTGCTCCGCCTGAGGAAGCAGACGTTTCTTCTCTTCCAGCGTGGTGAGTGGGCGAAGATCGTATCCCATGATGTACGGGAACGGGATGTGGGAAGTGGTCGGAACGAGGTCGCAGCAGAACAGGAGTGTGGTCGAACCGTCGGTGATCTTCGGCAGCTGCTGCGCCATGGTGTGACCGTTGCAGACGACCATGGAGATACCGGGAAAGAGTTCCTCCTCCCCCTCCACTAAAGTAAGCATGCCGCGTTCATGCAGCAGCATGAAATCGTCCAGCATGAAGCTGGCGCGGTCCCTGTCCGTAGGATCCTGCGACAATTCCCAGTGTGCGCGCTGCACATAATGCCTGGCATTGGGGAATGCCGGGACCAGGACGCCGTTCTCGAATTTCGTGCAGCCGCCGCAGTGATCGAAATGCAGATGCGTGAGGATCACATCGGTGACCTGATCCGGCGTGACGCCGGCGGAAGCGAGAGACGCATCCAATGTGAACGTTGTATTATCGAGATGGTAGATGTCCTTCAGCTTACTGTTCCATTTATCGCCGTTGCCGGTATCCACCAGTATGATCTTCCCATTCCCGCGGATGAGCAGACAGCGTGCGGCGAGAGTGATGCGCATCCGTTCGTCCGGCGGGTTGGTCCTGGACCAGAAGACCCATGGAACAACGCCGAACATAGCGCCGCCGTCCAGCGAGAATCTTCCGGTCTCGATCGATGTCAGTTCATATGGTCCGATGCGCATGGAGATGCTCCGAAATATCTGGATATGGTACAATAAAAAAAGCCGGTCCAATCGATGAACCGACTTTTTGTGAAGCGACGATGGTGCAGATTATTTTCTGAAGCGTGAGTTCGAAGCGCTCAGCTCCGCGAACGCACGTTCCGGGTGGATCGTCTTCGCGCGTTCGAACAATGCATCTTCTGTCTCCGGACGGTTCGGATCGGGAACACAGCAATCCACCGGGCAGACCGCGGCGCATTGTTCCTGGTCGAAATGTCCTACGCACTCGGTGCATTTCTCCGGCACGATATAATAGAAGTCGTTCGAGATAGCATCATGCTTCCCGCCGGAAAGATCGTATTGCGCTCCGCCGGCATAGATAGCAGTGTTCGGGCATTCGGGTTCGCATGCTCCGCAGTTGATACATTCTTCGGTGATGAACGTTGCCATAATTTTTCTCCTCAAGGTTTACAATAGTACCGATGAAATAATAGTAAAAACTTCTTCCAAACTCAAATGAACGGTACAGCGGACTTTTTTATCCGCATGAAGCAATCTACCAAATGGTCCTGTTATAGGTATTTCTTTTCAACAATCGTGCCATCTGCATTGAATACATAGAGTAACGGGGCGCCGGTCGGTATATTCAACTCTAAAACCTGCTCTTTTGTGAGATTATCGAGATGCATCACGATGGAACGAAGGCTGTTGCCGTGTGCGGCCACGATGATATTTTTCCCATTTTTGATTTCCGGGAAGATCTTTTTCTCCCAATAGGGAAGAGTTCTGGCGGCGGTGTCTTTCAGGCTTTCACTGATGCCTTCGGGATTCAACTCGGTCTTGTCTGCCGGAGGAGGAACATCGTAGCTTCGGCGCCAGACCTTCACTTGCTCATCGCCGTATTTCTGTGCGGTCTCGGCTTTGTTCAGTCCCTGCAATGCACCATAGTGACGTTCATTCAGCGCCAGATCGTACTCGATGGG
>JAVBYA010000313.1 GCA_030824295.1 Bacteroidota bacterium | reverse complement strand
ACCTTGGGAAGCGCATTTTCTGTCGAGGCGTGGGTGAAACCAGCATCAATTGGTGCAATGGTTATTATGACACACGGTGAAGATAATTTGTGGTTAGGGATGGATGCAACAGGTAAGTTCACCGGCTTGTTGTATGACGATAATGCTGCAAGTGATATTACCATCACCGGAACTTCAACAGCTGTGGCAAACCAGTGGTATCACCTCACCTTGACCGGTGCAAACGGTGCTCCATTGAAACTGTATGTCAATGGCGTATTGGAAGCAACATCGGGAAATATCGGCACTGTATCGACTTCGTCGGATATCTTCTATTTTGGCGGCGATTTCAATACCGCTAGTTTTAACGGACACCTTGATGAAGTTCGTTTGTGGAGTGATATCAGAACCGAGTCTGAAATTCGGGAAAATATGTACAAAACACTCTCAGGAATTCCGGCGAATTTGGCAAATTACTGGCAGCTGAATGAGTCCTACACTGATGGGCCGAATGAACTTTCTGAAGATCTTGTCGGTGAAAATCCTATGGATGATTATGATGCATTTGTTATGGTTGCTTCCGGTGCACCGGTTGGCGGTGCGGCCATCTCCAATGCATCCGTTGCAGCATCCAATAACGGACCGCATGCCATCGGTAATGCGACGCTCACGATGACCAACGGATTCGATAATCCGGTGGATGTCTACGTTTCGGAACTGACCGCAGAACCGAGCAACTACCCGACCGGTTATATCTCTTCCGTCGGCGGAAAATATTTCGTGATCAATCTGTTCGGAAATCCGGGATCGTTCTCGACATCGGTCTCCTTCACCTTCGGTCCCGGCGTAGTGACGGCTGAACAGGAAGCCGATCCGGGATTGCTGGCACTCTATAAACGTGAGTCGAATTCCACCGGCACATGGACATCGGTCGGCGGAGCAGTGACGGCGGTGGCAGCGACAGGTCAGGTGACCTGGAGCGGCATCACATCGTTCAGTCAGTTCGTTGCTGTCAGTGGGGCGAACAAGACGCCCCCAACGATCACCTTCTACAAGAAGGATTATGCGGATTGGAATACATATCAGGATCGGATCTCCGACAATGTGTGGCTCGCTCGGAAGGATGAGGAAGGAATTTTCAATACCAAAGAAGAATCGTCCTATGACAGCGAAGGCCCCACTGGGACCGAATGGGCTCTTGGAGAGGCCAAAAACGCCGGTTCATTGACCTTCAGCTCCTTGTATGATGCTGTTGGTGGTTCTTTTGGTGAAAGTATCCTCGGCAAGGAATTGGTACTTCACCTGATCACAGAAGATAAATATCTCGATGTCATATTCCATTCGTGGACGATCAACGGTGAAGGGGGCGGTTTCTCCTATACGCGTACCGCCATGCCGTTCGAAGTTGTGTCGCCAATGGTCGATCTGACGAAGATGACAGCAACATCAGCGACCGTGAAAGGAACCGTCTACTCGAAAGATGCGTCAGCGACGGCATATGTCCTGTATGGTACCGTTAGCGGTACTTACACGGATAGTCTTTCGATGACCCCCGGAACGATCGTGATGGATTCGGTAACCACCGTGTCCCGGCAGATCTCCGGATTGACGCAAGGGACGACATATTATTACTGTATCGCTGCATCGAGCGGTTCGAACTATAAACGAAGCGGCGAGCGTTCGTTCGTTCCTCAGAATACCACTCCTCCTGAAATTTGGAGTAAGAATACCATCACCAAAACATTCACCAAAGATAACGATGCCGACTGGACGCAAACGGCGAATCAGGACTTGGTGACGCCGCTGGTTTCGATCACCCGAAAGAGCGATCGAGGTATCTTCAATATCACTCAAGAAACCGAGTATTCTTCATCTAATCCTGAGTCTCCGACAGGAACAGAATGGGCAGTTGGGACCACTGAAAATCTGGAGATATTGTCCTTCGGTGGTTGGGCACATGCATTGAATGAAAAGGTGGGAGACAATATTGTCGATAAGGATATGGTGATGCACCTGATCGCTGAGAACGTATATCTCGACATCAAGTTCACGGCGTGGACCAAGAATGGTAATGGAGGCGGGTTCACATATACCCGTGCCGTTCCGCAGTTGTTCACCGGGGCAACCGGTGCGACCGGGGTCACAGCTACCGCTGCGACACTGAATGGAAAGGTCTATTCCCACTCAGCCACTGCAACAGCGTATCTGCTGATCGGAACAGCAACGGGTATATATTCGGACAGCGTTGCCGCGAATGAAGGAACCATCAGTGCTGCTACCTGGACCGATGTATCAGCTTCGAAATCATCGTTAACAACCGGAGCGATATATTACTATTGTGTTGCCGCGACCCAAAGCAATGGAACGTATAAACGGGGATCCGAAGGGACATTTGTGATGATGTCCCAACAGGCCGGAAACGCGTTAGCGTTTGACGGATCGGATGACTATGTGACCGTTGGGAATGAGAGTGATTTTGACTTCACGAACGCTGTGACTCTTGAAGCCTGGATCAATCCCTCGAACGTATCCGGAGAAAAAGGTATCGTCACAAAGAATGACGGTGACGGTGCACATCCGTACCAGCTCCGCGTGGAGAATGGAGAGATCACGTTAGGATTCTATGATGGTACATGGTATCCTGTCACAACCTCCGGGGCAAACATCACCGTCGGAGAATGGACCCATGTTGCTGCCACTTATGATAAGACCACGGCGAAGATCTATATCAACGGCATTCTGACAGCATCAGAGAATTATACCTTTGATATTCCGCTGAACAACCAACCGCTGGAGATAGGCCGCTCCAACAACAACATGTTCAGCGGTACGCTCGATGAGGTGCGGGTATGGAATGTTGCACGGACCCAGCAACAGATCCAGGATAACATGTACATACCATTCACCACATCGCAATCCGGATTGGTCGGATATTGGCAGTTCAATGCCAGTTCCGGTACGAATGCGCAGAATCATGGTTCTTCAGCTGGTAACGGTACGTTGACGAATTTTAACAATACTTCCTCAAGCGGATGGGTTTCCAGCGATGCACTGATCGGTCCGTTCGTGGTGAGCATCTCTCCGTCATCGACCAATATCGCGAGCACCAGCCTGACGGTGTCCGGTTCAGTGTACTCGCAATCATTGACGGCAACGGCGAAATTCCTGTATGGGACCACCAGCGGTGTCTATACGGACAGCATTCTGGTCACCCCTGCATCGATCAGTGCTGATGCTGTCACGGCTGTTTCGGCATCATTGACACCGTTGACTCCGGGGATTCTCTATTACGTATGTCTTGCGGCGCAGAACACGTCGTACTATGACCGAAGCAATGAGATCACCGTCATCACCTATTCATCGTCCCCGGGTAACGCGGTGTTGCTGGATGGGAACAATGATTATGTGAGGGTTCCTGATAACAACGCTCTGGATCTTACAGAGAACTTCACGTTGGAAGCATGGATCAAACCGAATGGTTTTAATTCGTTGGCCGGCATCATCAGTAAATATCAAGATAATGCGGCTGAGGGGTACTTTATTCGGCTGAAGGGTGACCATCCGTATACCGGACTTGAAGTGAATGGAATGGCAACAGTCAACGGGATCTTAACAACGGGAACGTGGTACCATGTTGCTGCCGTTCGAGATGCCGGTAACTGGATATTGTATGTCAATGGGGCGCCGGTAACATTATCTGGAACACCCGGTACGATGCTATCCAATAATAATTTCCTTGGGATCGGTGTCGATTATGTCGTTGGTGGACGGTACTTCAATGGTCAGATCGACGATGTTCGTATCTGGAATGTGGTACGCACGCAACAGCAGATCCAGGACAATATGAATACGCCGTTCACATCCGCTCAATCTGGTTTGGTCGGGTATTGGCAGTTCAATTCCGGTGTTGGAACTCTTGCTCATGGTTTTGCTTCGGGACTGAATGGAACATTGACCAATTTCAATTTCGATGCGAACAGCGGCTGGAGATCCAGCGATGCACCGCTCCCGGTGGAATTGGCTGCATTCACCGTCTCATCACAACGGCTGAATGCCGAACTGAAGTGGAAGACGGCGACCGAGTCTAATAACTACGGATTCGAGATCGAGCGGAGTCCGGTGAACGGCGACAAGAGCCACGCTTCTGCCGCTATCCGAAACTGGACGAAGGTCGGATTCGTGGAGGGGAACGGGAACAGCAATGCCCCGATGGCCTACCTGTATACGGACAAGGTCACGCGGGCAGGTTCGTTCGCGTATCGCCTGAAACAGGTCGACCGCGACGGTAAGTTCACGTATTCGCAGGAGGTGGAGGTAGAGATCGGTTCGGTTCCCAAGGTGTTCGTATTGGAACAGAACTATCCGAATCCGTTCAACCCTGCTACCATGATCGACTTCACACTGGAGGTGGACGGGCTGACGACGCTGAAGATCTACGACATCGTCGGACGCGAAGTGGCAACGCTGGTGAACAATGAACTGCTCGAGGCCGGTGTCTATCACCAGAGACAGTTCAATGCACGGGATCTCGCGAGCGGTGTCTATTTTGCACGCCTCGTCAGCGGCGCGAAGGTCCAGATGAAGAAGATGATGCTCATGAAATAATGGTACACCGGATCCGATCCTTCGCAGGACGGGACCGGGGAAGCACAAAGAACGAATATCCCGGTCCGAAACGGCCGGGATATTTATTTAGAGTGATAGTCAATATCGAAAGGGAATGGATAGAATGAGATCGACCGCGTACATCATGATCATGATCGTTGCTGCCATACAATCGGTGTCGGCACAAGTGGTGTGGAAGAGTGCGAACGGCACCATCACCTTCACCAAGCAGGCGAATGCCGATTGGACGTTGCCCGCCAATCAGGACAGGATCACCGATTCCGTCTGGATCACCCGGGCGAACTCTCAGAGTCTGTTCAACATCCGTAAGGAGAATGCGTACGTGACCAATGCGCCGGCCGGTACGCTGTGGGCGCTGGGAACGACCGATTCGTTCCAGACACTGGTCTATTCACCGTTCGTCACACTGTCCGGCGGGAATCCGCAATCGCTGATCGGGAAGGATATGGTGCTGAAATGCGTGGCGGAGAACATCTATATCGATGTGAAACTCTTGACGTATACGGGCGGGAGTACCGGAGGTCCTTTCTCGTATACACGCGCACGGGGACCGGTCACCTCGGTGAGCGGGGACCCTGTTGTTCCGGGGATCTTCATGCTGCACCAGAACCATCCGAATCCATTCAATCCCTCCACGACCATCACCTTTACCCTCGAGCGGACGGGAACGGTATCGCTCACGATCTATGATATCGTCGGCCGTGAAGTGGCTTCTCTCGTGAACAATGAACTGCTGGCCGGCGGCGCGGTCCATCAGGTGCAGTTCAACGCCGGCGGACTCGTCAGCGGCGTATATCTGGCCCGAATGCAAAGCGGCGGAAAGGTCCAGATGAAGAGGATGCTGCTGGTCAAGTGATGTCATCCATGTATCAATGACCCGTCAACGAAACCCCTTGTACGGTCATTCATTTTATGAAGGTTCTTGTGGTAAAACTGTCCTATTCCATTGTGGTTGTTCTCCTTCTGCTCCCGGACATCGGGTTCTCTCAGATCGTTTGGAAGCGGTCGGGCGGGGCGATCACGTTCACGAAATCGCCCAATGCGGATTGGACCCTTTCTGTGAATCAGGACCGTCTGTCGGATTCCGTGTGGCTCACCAGAGCGGGCAGCCAGAGTCTCTTCAATATTCGGAAGGAAAGTGATTATCAAAGCGGATCCCCCGTCGGAACACGGTGGGCGTTCGGGACGACGGATTCCTTCTCGACGTTGACCTACAAGACGTTCGTGACCCTCAGCGGGAACAATCCGCAATCCCTCATCGGAAAGGATCTTGTTCTGCACCTGATTGCGCAGAATGTCTATCTGGATATCAAATTTTCAGCGTGGGGGAATGGAGGTGCCGGGGCGAATTTCTCCTACTCCCGAGCGACCGGGGTCCTTCCGGTCGAATTGACGACGTTCTCGGCAGCCGTGGACCAGCGGGGAGTGACACTGTCCTGGAAGACAGCAACGGAACTGAACAACGCCGGGTTCGATGTGGAACGTCGGTGGGTCACACCGTCATCATCGGCGCAGGAAGAGGAATGGAAGCGTCTCGGATTCATGGAGGGGCACGGAACGATCAATGCGCCGATGGAGTATTCCTATTTCGATAAGGGCATTGGTGCCGGGACATACCTCTATCGTTTGAAACAGATCGACCATGACGGTGCGTTCACCTATGGACAGGTCATTGAAGTTACGGTTGCTGCTCCTAAGCTGTTCGCGCTTCACCAGAACTATCCGAATCCGTTCAACCCATCGACGACGATCGGCTTCACCCTGGAGACCAACGGTCTGACGACGCTCACGATCTACGATATCGTCGGGCGCGAAGTGTCCGCGCTGGTGAACAATGAACTGCTCGAGGCCGGCGTCTATCACCAGAAGCAGTTCGATGCACGCGGCCTATCCACCGGTATCTACTTTGCACGGCTTGTCAGCGGCGCAAAGGTTCAAATGAAGAAGATGATGCTCGTGAAATAAGCATCGCGCAGACAACGATGATGCCCCGCTTTCGATCTATTTGCATCGGAGGCAGGGCATTATTATATTACTTCAAAGAGTATTGAATTGACAGCACAACGATAGAATGACAAGAAAGAGCGCTATGAAAATATTCTCATTGTTCATCTGTATGGTGATGCTCTGCGCACCGTACGTCTCCGCACAGAAAGTGTGGAGCAGTGCGAAAGGGACCGTAACATTCACCAAGACCGCATTCGCCGATTGGAAACTGGCGGCGAACCAGGACCGCATCTCCGATTCGGTCTGGATCACCCGGGCGAGCACTCAAAGTCTCTTCAATATCCGTAAGGATACATCCTATAAGACCGATGCTCCTTCCGGAACGATGTGGGCATTGGGGAAGACCGATTCATTCTCCACACACACTTACAAAACATTCGTCTCACTCTCCGGCGGAAGTCCGCAGGGCCTGGTCGGCAAGGACCTTGTTCTGCATCTGGTGGCAGAGAACATCTATCTTGACGTGAAATTCCTATCCTATGCCGGCGGAAACACCGGGGGGAGTTTTTCCTATATCCGTGCAAAGGCGGACGGGGGAGCGACGTCGGTACCGTTGACTGCGGCTCCTGCTCACTTCGCGCTGGCGCAGAACTATCCGAACCCCTTCAACCCCAGCACCACGTTCGGCTTTACATTGCAGAATACCGGACTGACCACGCTGAAGGTCTATAACGTGGTCGGCCAGGAAGTGGCAACACTCGTCAACGATGTGCTCGAGGCGGGCGTTTACCATCAGAGGATGTTCGATGCGCGGAACCTGGCGAGCGGCGTGTATTTCGCTCGGCTCGTTTCCGGCGATCGGACGCAGATGAGGAAGATCTTGCTGATGAAGTAGCATTCACACATGGGGATATCCTGACCCGCTGATTCCTTTGAGAACAGCGGGTTTTTATTTTTTTTGGGGGAGTAAAAGACCTCTTCCTTCCCGGACAGAGATAATTTCAGTTGCGTGCCAGGCTGCGGCAAGGTACATTGCGGTCGCCGGTCAGGTCTTAGATTGTCCCGTTCGGGACATGCATTCTGTCACGCAACCGCATCGCCGAGGTGTTCATGAAACGTTCCGCGTGGGTCCCCGTTGTGCTCTGTCTATTCGTTATCCTCTCCGGTTGTTCAACGGTGGAACTCTCCACCCGGTCGCTGGACGTTCCGGTCTCGTTCACCGGCAATGTGAACAAGAAATTCGTCGTGGTGAAGCATTTCCGCCGCGAAGAAAAAGGGTGGTTCGCATTCTTCAACCTTGTTACTATGTCCGAGCCGCAGATCGGGACGATCATCCGGGAGGAGATGCAATCCGCTCAGGGTGACGCCGTGGCGAACGTATCCATCCAGGGACAGACCTCTTTGACCGACGGCGGCGTCTCACTGCTGCTGAGTGCGCTCGGACTGGCGGCGGCACCTCCTCTCGGATTTGCCGCCGGGTATCTCGTCGGCGCAAGAACATACACCGTTGAAGGCGACATCATCCGCTATACCGAGTGATCCGTTCGTTCTTTTGGGTGCAGCATCCTTCCGCGTTGCTGCATCTGTAACACTCCCTCCTGAATGTCTGCTTCGTTTCCGTTGAGCTCCGGCCACACCATTTGATCACTGCATACCGCAAAGCAGCACCTGCACCGCAGTGTTTGTCCCGCCCGAATATTGCTGCCCGTTGTTTCCTTCTCTCATCTGCGCTGTATCACACGGCTTCCGAACTGAACATTCATTCAGTTGTTGTCCCTCTCTGCCGGTCGTATTTTTGTAGCGTATCCAACGATCACGCACCCATATGACCATACTCTCAGACCATCAGATCGCTCTTGTCCGCTCCAGTTACGACCGCATCCTCCCTGTAGCGGAGGAGACCGGCGATCTTTTTTTCAGCCGTTTGTTCGAGATCGCACCCTATGTGCGGCCGCTGTTCCACGGGGACATCCATCTGCAGGGCCGCAAAGTGATGGAGATGCTCACGTTCATCGTGATCAGTGCGGACGATCTGGAGCAATTGACCCCTCGTTTGCATCGTCTGGGGAAGGAGCATCGTGAACACGGCGTCATCAGCGGACATTATGACATCTTTGCCAGCGCGCTGCTTTGGACGCTGGAGCGGATGCTGGGGAGAGAGTTCACGGACGATGTGCGCAATGCCTGGGTGGCGCTGTATGTTGAGGTAACGGCACCCATGAAGAAAGGAGCAGCCGGGGAACCAAAAGCAGCGTGATGCAGACCGAGGATACGACCCGGTGAGTTCCTTCCGGAACACCATTTCCATCGACCGCCGAAAAGCGGTACAGTCCCAATAACAATAAGAAAGAACTTATGAAGAAATTTTTACTCTTGAGCTGTCTCCTTGCGTTGTTCAGTGCCGGTTCCTTTGCACAGACCATCATCTATGAACCGTTTGATTATCCTGTCAGAGACAGTCTTGACGGGATGGGCGGCTGGACATCGAACAAAGTCATCAAATCAAAGGTCGCCGTCGTTTCTCCCGGCCTTTCCTTTACGGGATATGCCGGCGGAGGTTCAGGGAATGCTGTTCGGTTCGCGAATGTCGACAACGGTGATCTCTGCTGGAAGACCTTCTCGAAGATCGATACCGGCAGCGTCTATCTGTCATTCCTCTTGCGTGTCGACACCCTCACATCATCGGCATTGACCGGTTACAACGTCACGTTGGATGAAGCGGGAGGTGCCACCAATGTGAACCTTCGTGCCACGGTCGGCCGTCATACCGATTCCACGTTCTACCTTGGTGTCTCAAAGAACGCCGGCATCGCGTACGGCAAGACCATCCGCAAGGTGAAACAGACCTACCTGATCGTGCTGCGGTACCAGTTCGTTGCCGGTGCTTCGAACGATACGGCGCGTATGTTCGTCTTCACCGCACCGATGCCGGTGTCGGAACCTTCCGTCATGGATACCCTGACCGGTGCCGGGACCGATGCCGCTTCCATCGGAGAGATCTGGCTGAGCAACAGTTTCGCGCAATCCGGCTTGAAAGGTTCACGGGTGACGATCGATGAAGTGCGCCTCGGCAGATCGTGGGAGTCGCTGATCATCCAGCAGGGGAGCACGCTGCTTGTTGAGGACTTCTATTACTCTGCCGGTGATACGCTGCGGGGGAAGAACGGATGGTCTGTGTACAATGAAGGGACGCCGCTCGCGGTCGATTCCACCGGACTGACGTACGCCGGTTATCATGGTTCCGGTCTTGGCCGGTCGATCCGGCTGGTCGGCGGCAGCGGCGGCCAGGCGCTGGTCAAAACATTCCCGTACACGACCGATTCCGTACTGTTCCTTTCCTGCATGGTGAATGTGCAGGGAACATCGGCTGCCGACGGCTTCTTCATTTCCATGACGAACGATCCGGGAGGGAGCTACCGTGTTCCTGTCTATGCAAAGATCACTGCGGGGAAGCTGCAGTTCGGCATCCGTGCCACATTATCCGGCACGACGGTGTTCGACACAACGGCCTATGTCCCAGGAAAAACGTATCTGCTGACGGTGAAGTACCGCATCGTTCCGGGAACAGCGAATGACGAAGCGAGTCTGTATGTGTTCGGGACAGGCATCCCGTCGTCCGAACCTTCCCGTGCTTCGGTCGGACCGCTCACCATGCCGAATGATGCCATTAATGTGATGGGTGTTATACTGAATACCGGTGCCTTCACGGCGAACGGTGCTTTGTCCGGTGCGACGATAAAAGTGGACGGCATACGTATCTCGACCATGCCGTGGCGTTCAGGATTGACAACTGCGCCGCAGCGCTCCAGCGATGCCGTTCCGTCCGCATTCGTCCTGCAGCAGAATTATCCGAACCCGTTCAATCCTGCCACCACGATCCGTTTTCAGGTTCCCTCTGCCGGGATGACTTCGCTTCGGGTCTATGATATGGTCGGCAGGGAAGCGGCGACACTTGTATCGGAGACATTGAATGCCGGTGAATATTCTGTCCGTTTTGATGCGTCGCATTTGTCCAGCGGCATCTATTTTGCCCGTCTGCAGAGCGGAGGGTCAACATTGGTGAGGAAAATGATGCTTCTGAAGTGAGCCCCCCTCAAACTTCGGAGTATCCAGGGCGGCCCGGCACTTTGCCGGGCTGTCTTGTTTTAAATGGCCGGAATGTGTTGGCGGTCAAACTCTTGGCAATTGTGGTTGACCGCAGAGGTTCTTCATGTAAAAATTCTCTATATTAAAGAATGAAGGATGTACGTCATCGTACATCCTTTCCCATTTTAAACACTATTATATAGAGCAGGTCAACGCCGGGCAATCACCGGCAGTACCGTAAATACGTGAGTCCGAGAGAACATTCCCGCTTATTTATTTCCCTCTTCCTGCTACTTCCGGCCGTTCTATTTGGTCAGGGCACGTATTACAATACACTTGTGCCGACGAGCGCAAGTTTTGTGACGGACCTGAAAAGCCGTGTCCGATCCCCATATACCCGTGTTGCCTACGCTCAATTCGATGAGACCCACGTTGCAGACTTTGCATCACGCGATACGACCGGCGGGCAGAAGGTCGTGACCTGTGTTTACAGCAGTCATCAGTATGTCTATAGCGGCACATTTACCTGGGCAGTATTCAGCAGAGAACATACCTGGTGTCACAGCTGGATGCCTTCCAATCCCCCTGAAGCAAGCGATGAATACGCGGATCAGCATCATCTCTTTCCGACCCACCAGAACAATGCGAACGGCAGACGGAGCAATCATCCGCTCGGTATTGTGACAACAGCAAGTTACACGTACCTCCAAGGGAAGCTCGGCACCAACAGCGCAGGCGAAACAGTGTACGAACCCCGGGATGAGCATAAAGGAGATGCGGCACGTGCATTGCTCTATATGTCCGTCCGCTACGACGGCATCGGCGGATTCGACTGGACCTTCAACAATCTGAATAATGTCATCCTGCCGGGTCAGGGGATCCCTGAGGACCCGCAAAGCCTGCAGATGCTGCTGGATTGGCACCGTCAGGACCCGCCGACAAAATGGGAAGTGGACCGGAACAATTATATCGAGAGCATCCAGGATAACCGGAATCCGTTCACCGATCATCCCGAGTATGTTGCGCATATCAACTTCAACGATCTCACGAAGCTCACACCGTCCTACTCGACAGAGCCCGCGAACCAGCCGACGAATCTGAATGTGACGTCGCCGAGTTCAACGTCGTTATCAGTGTCGTGGACCGCTTCCGTGGCCGGCGCGCAGGCGCCTTCCGGGTATCTGGTGGAGATCTACAATACGAACGATTACTTCATTCCAATCGATGGTTCATCCTACACTGACGATACGGACATTGCGGACAGCAAAGGGCTCAAGAACGTCACCTCCGGCACATCGCACACCTTCACCGGTCTCACACCGTCCACAACATATTACGTCCGCGTCTATCCGTACAACGGCAGCACCACGGCTGTCAATTACAAGTTGAACGGCACGGTCATCTCCGGCTCGGGTACGACCGGCGTTGCGTCACCGTATGCTTCGGAACCGACGAACCACCCGACGAATTTTGCGCAGGGGACGGTGACCACATCATCGGTGCAGGTCACCTGGACCGCAT
>JAVBYA010000058.1 GCA_030824295.1 Bacteroidota bacterium | reverse complement strand
TATACTCAAAGAAGGCCCCGCCGAAGGATTGGAACGGAGTGTTCGAACTGAAGACGAAATGATATTTATTGCTGACCGCGGAACGGTCAGCAATTGCGGTTATCTGTCGAACAGTTGCACGGCGAATGCCACCAGATCGTTCGTCAATCCATCGAACTCCGCGGATGATTGCTCCTGCATCAGTTCCAGCTCCATGATCGTCCCCTGCTTCCGGAACACCACCACTCTGCGCAGCAGTCCCTTCTCGGAATACGCATACGACACCAGATTCCGTTTCTGATCGATCACGGTCGGGACACGCGTCACCCGGAGATCCGGATGGTTCTCCGGTACCTTCGCCCGGAGCGAGATGCCGGCCGCAACGGTCACCTCCTCCGCCATCAGCTGCCGCAGCGTCGCAGGATCGCCCTGGAACTCCCTGAGCACCATCGTCCCGGAATAATCCCGGTTGATGAGCCATTGCTTGATCTGCGGCTGTTTCGAACGCGAGGTGATGTCCGCCCATCCGTCAGGCAGCGGCGGACGCACAGGGACAGGAGTGGGTACGGCGCGTTTCGGTGCAGGAACATAGCGCGGCTCCGGTATGGACGGAGCACAAGATGGAAGGAACGATATCAGGAGGACGGAGCAGAGAATGCTCAGTGTGCGGAACTGTTGGATCCGGAACAGCGGAGCGACGGTCCCGGAGCACGGCCGCGCTCCGGGATGTGAGTGGGCTTCATTCAGCACCGCGGCGGTACTTCTCCTCTTCCAGCGTGAGCACGAACGAGATACGGTGCGTGTTGCCGAGCTGGTCGGCGGCATCGAACTTTGCGAAGGAATAATCGACATCCAGTTTGCGCAGATGGATGCCGGCACCGATGGTGAGATTGCCGAGCTCATTGTATCCGGCACGCACGGCAACAAGATCATTATAGTCGAACTCGATCCCCGCCTGCGGATCGAAACTGACCGGACCAAGATTTGCGGAGGAGGCAAAGCGGCGGTTCTCGAACCGGACATCCGCACCGAGCACAGGCGTCAGGCGCCCGTTGAATACTTCCATCATGTATGCGGCACCGAGCTTCAGGGTCGGCGAGACCAACTCGTTGGTTCCGGTGCTCCAGGAGATGAGCGTGGTGGTCGCATCCTGCAGATTGGCGGCGACCATCAGACCCGGCATCACCCGGTACTGCATCGCAACGTCGATCCCGATCCCCGTGCCGTGGAATTCCCCGCCGTTCCGGCGGATCAGTTTCACATTCGCTCCGAAGAAGAGGTCCTCAGAGTACTGCCTCGCATACGATCCGTAGACGACCCAGTCGCTCCAATTGAAGTACGTGATGGCGGAGTAATCGGGACGGATGTTCTCGTCATACACTTTGTTGCCGTTGCTGTCCGCCCAGGCCTTTCGCGTATCCGGAATGCCGTCCACTCCCAGCCGGAAGATGCTGATCCCGTACGATTCCGCTTTGAAGTCCGTTACGCCGGTCTCCGCATTCACGATGTTCGCGCCGGAGGGGAAAGCGAACGCGGCATAATCGTATGCCACAAGATTGCCGAATCGCTCATCATGGGAAGCGGTCAGCTGGGGATACTCCATATGGATCAGTCCTGCGGGATTCCAATACCCTGCCGTGACATCGTTCGCGATCGCCGAATACGCGCTCCCTACTCCCAGCGCACGTCCGCCGATCCCGATGGACATGAAATCGCCCGAATATTTTCCGAAGGTCTGTCCGGATGCCGCAACCGGAAGCAGGACCATGATGACTGCTGCAAAAACTCTGTTCATACACCCTCACAAATGAAAAAACCGAATCCCTCTCTTCGCATGAGTGGAATTCGGCTGCGAATGTTAGAGAAATGACGACTGGTACATCATGAAAAAAGGTTCTCTAACAAGGTCGTCTGTCTGTTTTCTCCGTTATTCTTCGATAAGATACAGATTTTTGAAATAAAGTCAAATATCCGTCCTGGTCATACCGGCTCTTTTGATGCTGCAGGACGGACACTCGTGACCCAGATCCAGGCGATGAACAGCGGCTGCAGCAGCAGGCGCCACCACATGCTTTCCGGGGTGTATTCCAGTCCGGGGATCACCGGCTGCGCCAGGGCAACATAGATGTTCGCAGGGAAAATGGCGAGCATCAACAGGATCATCAGCCGTCCCGCCAATAGGCGGTATCTCGGTATCTGGATACCGACCGCGCCGGCCATTTCAGCGATACCGGTGAGGATGATGAAGAACTCCTGGAACGGGATGAACGGCGGCATCATTGCACGATAGAAGTCGGGGATGACGAAATGCAATGCACCGGCAACAAGGAAGAATGCCGTGGCGGACCAGCGGAGGACGGTGATAACGAGTGCATTGTTCATAGGGACTCCAGGGTTTTTGATATACTGCGAACAACGGTACAGCAGAAATGGTTCAGTCCCAAAACGGCGACGCGCTGCCGGGAACCGGAAGCGCGTCGGACGTTACCTTCTGTATGACCGCTGATCACATCAATGCATCCTTCAGCAGGATCTCATGTTCCATCTGATGGCGCTTGAGCGAGCCGGTCGCCGTGCTGGCTGATGCGGGACGGCCGGCATACCGCAACTTCTGCGATGACTGTACATCCTCGCGCAGACGATCGGCGAGGAAATTCCACGCACCCATGTTCTTCGGTTCCTCCTGCAGCCAGACGATATCCTGCGCGTTGCTGTACTTCGCGAAGATGCCGCGCAATTCCTGTTGGGGATACGGATAGAACTGCTCCACACGGACCAGCGCAACATTGGAGCGCCCCTGCTCCTTCTGCATCTGCAGCGCATCGTAATACACTTTCGCAGAGCAGAGCACCACACGGTCCACGGCTGCCGGATCGGCCTGGGCATCGTCGATCACCAGATGGAACTTCCCGTCCGTGAACTCGGACGGCTCGGAGATGACCAGCGGATGACGGAGCAGACTCTTCGGCGTCATCATGATGAGCGGCTTCCGTTTGGCGTCGCGCATCTGGCGGCGGAGCACATGGAAGTACTGCGCCGGCGTGGAGAGGTTGCAGACCTGGATATTGTCCTCCGCGCAGAGCTGCAGGTACCGTTCCAGACGGGCGCTGGAATGTTCCGGTCCCTGTCCTTCGTACCCGTGCGGAAGAAGCAGCACAAGGTCGCACGGCTGCTGCCACTTCGCTTCGGATGCAGCGATGAACTGGTCGATGATCACCTGCGCACCGTTCGCAAAGTCGCCGAACTGTGCTTCCCACACAACGAGCGAAAGCGGATCGGAGACGCTGTAGCCGAACTCATAACCGAGGATGGCGAATTCGGAGAGGAGACTGTCGAACACGTACACCTTCCCCTGTCCTTCGCGGATATGCTGCAGCGGCACGAGTTCCTCTGCGGAATTCGCATCGTAGAGGATCGCATGGCGGTGGCTGAACGTACCGCGGCCGACATCCTCGCCGCTCAGACGGACGTCATTCCCTTCATGCACCAGTGTGCCGAAGGCAAGTGCTTCGGCAAAGCCCCAGTCGATCTTCGTTGCCGGACCGAACGTGCGGCGCTGTTCCATCATTTTCATCAATTTCGGATTCACGGTGAAGCCGTCCGGCACGGAGCCGAGACGTTCGGAGACGAACTGCAGTACGTCGAACGAGACCTTCGTCTCCTTGAACGGCTGCATCGCTTCGATCTGCTCCTGCGTCACTGCGAGTGCGACCTCCGCTTTCAGATGCATCTCGCGGCGGTGGGAGGCCTCGTGTGCGCGCTCGTACCGCTCTTTGGAATCGATCTGGATCTGTTCGAACTCTTCGCGGGTCAGTTCCTTGTCCAGGATGAGCCGTTCACCGTACAGCTGATGGACGGTGGGATGGACCTTGATCTTCTTGTACAGCGTCGGCTGCGTGTAGCTCGGTTCGTCCCCTTCATTGTGTCCGTACTTCCGGAAACAGAACATGTCGATGACGACATCCTTCTTGAACTGATTGCGGTACGCCACGGCGAGCGTTGCCACGCGGGCGCACGCTTCCGGATTGTCCCCGTTCACATGGAAGATCGGCGCCTGGACCATCTTCGCCACGTCCGTGCAGTACGGTGTGGAGCGCGCATCGTCCGGCGAAGTGGTGAAACCGATCTGGTTGTTGATGATGATGTGGATCGTCCCGCCGGTGCGGTACCCTTTCAGCTGCGAGAGATTGAGCGTTTCCGCCACGATCCCCTGACCGGCGAATGCCGCATCTCCGTGCACCAGGATAGGGATAGCTCTTTCGCGCTGCGAGTCCCGCATCCGGTCCTGCATGGCGCGGACCATCCCTTCCACCACCGGATTGACCGCTTCCAGATGGCTTGGGTTCGGTGCGACCTCTACCGTGATCTCCTTACCGTTCAGCGTCTTGTGGATACCGTGTGCACCGAGATGGTATTTCACATCCCCGGAACCCTGGATGGTCTTCGGATCGACGTTCCCTTCGAATTCGGAGAAAATCTTCGCCAGTGATTTGCCGATGGTATTGGCCAAAACGTTCAGCCGTCCGCGGTGCGCCATACCGATCACGGCGCGTTGTCCGCCATGGTCCGCCAGTTCGTCCAGCACCACATCCAGCAGCGTCATGAACGACTCCGCCCCTTCCAGGGAGAACCGTTTGTGTCCGATGAACTTCGTGTGGATATAATTCTCGAATCCTTCCGCGTGGATGAGTTTTCTGAGCAGCTGCAGTTTGCGTTCACGCGGCAGCGGCGGACGGTTACGGGAGGGTTCCATTTTTTGGATGAGCCACTTCTTTTCCGCCGGGTCCTGGATGTTCATGAACTCCACGCCGATGGAACCGCAATAGGTGGCATACAGCGTATCGAGGATCTCGCGGAGTGTCGCTTTCGTGTATCCTTCCTTGTTGGAGAAGAGGAATTCACGGTCCAGGTCCCACACGGTCAAACCATAATAGTTCGGATCAAGCTCCGGATGGTTCTTCGGTTCATCCACGAGCGGATCGAGATGAGCGATCAGATGTCCGCGCACGCGGTACGCGTTCACCAGCTGCTGCACGCGCGCCTGTTTCTCGATGATGTCCTGATTCGAACCGCCGCCGAGTCCGAGCGAGGTAACATCGCTGGACCATTTCACGGAGGTGAACGGGATATGCAGATCGGAGAAGAGTTCGTCGTAGAACCTCTCCTCGCCGTTCACGAGGGAATGGATATACTGCAGGAACTGTCCCGACTCTGCCCCCTGGATCACGCGGTGATCGTACGTGCAGGTGATGTTCATGACCTTGCTGACGCCGAGTGCAGAGAGTGTCTGCGGGGACATTCCCTGATGCGCCGCATCGTAGCCGATGGCGCCGGTGGCGATGATGGCTCCCTGTCCCGGCATGAGCCGCGGTACGGAAGAGACGGTACCGACCGTGCCGGGATTGGTCAGCGTGATGGATGTTCCCTGGAAATCGGACGGGTCGAGCGCAGCCTTGCGCGCTTTCTCGATGATGGAATCGTACGCCGCCACGAACTGCGCGAAGTTCATCGTCTCGGCATCCTTGATGTTCGGTACGAGCAGCGAGCGGGAGCCATCCTTGCGCGTCATGTCCACCGCAATGCCGATGTTGATCTGCGTCTTCTCGTCCCGGTACGCCTGCCCTTCCACGCGCGTGAACGATGCGTTGATGTTCGGATACTTCTTCAGTGCTTTGACGATGGCCCATGCAACGATGTGCGTGTAGGAGACCTTGCCGCGCGAGCGGGAGCCGAGATACTTATTAAGGAGTGAGCGGTTCTCGTCGAGCACCTTCACCGGAACAACGCGGAGCGATGTTGCAGTGGGAAGCGAGAGTGATGCTTCCATATTGTCCACGATCTTTCCGGCCACACCGCTGATGGCGGAGAGCTGTTTGTGGACCGAGGCGAGGGACGGTTTTGTTTTGGGAGCTGCGGGAGCCGGCGCGGACGGAGCATCGGATTCTGTCGGTATAGACTTGACCGATTTTTGTGGAAGGTCAACGGAACCGGACGCGACCACTTCGGCAAAGAGCTGCTGCCATGTTTCATTAACCGAATTAGGGTCATCGATGTATTGCTGCAGCACATCCCACACATAACTGGTGTTGGGACCGAACGATTCCAGGACCTGCTCGAACTTCTCCGAGATACTATTGGCTGACATACTCACTTTCAGATTTATTGCCGTTTGTTTCGAATAATGGACTTAAATATACGATTTTCCGACCGATTATTGAAATCGGACCTGAACTGTCATCACGAAAACCACGGATTATAACGCAAAACAGAGCGGAAAAGTTTACGGCAGTGCCGTGTAGGTGAAATTATCGAAGCGGACCTCACCGGTGCCGGAAGCATAGAGAGCAGGGCGAAGACTGAGGAAATCGTAGAATGTGTTGTGATGGTACCCGGAGACATCCATCCGGACATCGTGGCGGTGCCACTGTTTGCCATCACTGCTGTAAAAGAGGGAAACGAGATTGCGGTCGTTGATCAGCCGGAGCCACCCTTTGCGCCCGATCCCCGCCGGCTTCAGTAGTATCCGGTCCAATCCGTACCGGTGAAGGACCAATGACGTATCGCTGAATGCAAGTCCGCCGTACGAGCGATTATTATAGAAAACGAGCAGTCCCGCCGTTGCTTCGCCGATGAGTTCGAACTCTACCTGCAGCTGATAGGAATGCTCACCGTTCACGAACCAGAGCGGCGATGCGTTGGAAGGCGCGTTCCCCTTTGCACGGAGAAACAAACTGCCGTTATGATAGCGGTAGCGTGCGCTGTCCCCTTTTCCGCCATTGTAGAAACTCCATTGCACTCCCATCTTGCTCACGGAAAAATCGTCGGAGAACGGGAATCCATGCTGTCCACCGGCGGAAGGGACTGGTTTCTTGATCGGCTGGGAAGGATCGATGCCGGTAAGTTTCGGCCATCCGTCCGCGCTCCACTCCACCGGTTCCAGCAGCGTCTGCCGGCCGAGCGTCATCATGTTCTTTTCATACGCATGATAGACCATGTGCCAACTGCCGGACGGGGACTGTACGAGCGTACCGTGACCTTTGGACCACCACTGTTCATCCGAAGAAAGAGTACGCGCGATAGGATTGTACGGTGAGTTCTCCCACGGTCCGTGAATGGAAGCGGAACGCGCAACGACGATCATATGCCCGGTCGGCGGTCCGGCCGTTCCTCCCTGCGCGAGGATCATATAGAAATATTTCCCATGCCTGGTGATCTTCGGACCTTCCTGCGAAAAACTCTCCGTGATCCACTCATCCGGATATTTCCAGCCGTCATAATTCTTCTTTACCGGACCGACCGTCGCCAATCCATCGTCACGCAGCTGCACGTAATGTCCGCCGGAGAGGAAGAGATACCGCTTGCCGTCCTCCCCCACGGCATGACCGGGATCGATGAGCGAGAGTTTCAGATCGACCGGTTCGCTCCACGGACCAGTGATAGCATCGGCAGTGATGACATAGTTCGAACGGTACGTGCCGGTCCTGCCGGGGAAGTAGATGTAGTACTTCCCTCCATGCTTGATGAGCTCCGGTGCCCAGACAGAACCGACGTTGGTGAAGAGTGCGGGAGTGAGCGGCGTCCAATTGACGAGGTCCCGGGAGTGCCAGATCACGAGTCCCGGATAACTGTCGAACGAGGAGAAGGTCATGTAGTAATCATCCCCGTCCTTCAGGATGGAAGGATCGGGATGGTCGCCGGCGAGGATGGGGTTGAGATAGAAGCCGTTACCAAGATCGGCTTTGCGCTGACCTTCAAATCCGACTGTCCCAGACGGAGGTGTTCGGCCTGTCTTCTGTTTTATATCACCGGATACCGCAGACGTAGCAAAAATGGCGGCAAAAAGAATGATCAGAAATATGAGCTTCATCGACGTGGTTTGAAAAACAATGCAAGAGAACGGATGAACAACACTCAATAAAGGTTAGGGAAAGAATACTGCGCTTATGCATGAGCACTATAGCGCATTAAATCAAAGGGGATTTCTGTTATTTTCGGTGACGCCAAAATAACGGTCTGCGTTTTTGATGTGCTATGGAGAGCAAGATAATGGTATTTCCGACCACAGAGAACATGATGCTATAGGGAAATCGCCGGATCGTTCTCTTGCGGATCATTTTCAACATCAGAGGAGAAGACTCAGGGAATTGTTCGATCATTGCCGATGCACGTTCAACTTCCTGAAGGAACAATGAACCGAGACCCGGACTTTTCGATTCATAGAAGTCTATGGCATCATTCAATTCTTCTTCAGCCAATTCGTGAAGAGAAATTAAATACTTCATCGGACTCGACTACGTGCTTTTTTAAAAACCATTGCAGCCGGTTTGGTTGTTGCCTTCCCTTTCAGGACATCCTGATGACGCTTCAATGATTCTTCCGCCCACAACGCTTCCGTTTCACTGTCTGCGATATCGTCAAGGCTTGAAAGAAGTACGCCGGCGAGTTTTGCCCGTTCCTGAGCACTTAATTTTAAAATGTGCTTTTCAATACTTTGAACAGTCATGAGTTACTCCTCCTCACTGAATGGTACAAAATCCAGCACTATTATTCCAATACCAAAGACTTCCTACTCGCGCATCAATTTCTTGTAGCGGATGCGGTGCGGCTGACTGGCGTCGATGCCGAGTTTCTTCTTGCGGAACTCCTCGTATTCCGAGTAGTTGCCGTCGAACCACTGCACTTGGCTCTCCCCTTCGAACGCGAGGATGTGGGTCGCCACACGGTCCAGGAACCAGCGATCATGCGAGATCACCACAGCGCAACCGGCGAACTCCGCCAGCGCCTCTTCCAACGCGCGGAGGGTGTTCACGTCCAGATCGTTCGTCGGTTCGTCCAGCAGCAGCACGTTCGCTTCCTGCTTCATGGTCTTGGCAAGATGCACGCGGTTCCGTTCGCCGCCGGAGAGCTGACCGACCAGTTTCTGCTGATCGCCGCCGGTGAAATTGAAGCGGGCCACGTAAGCACGGGAATTCACTTCGCGCGTGCCGAAACGGAGGATCTCTTCTCCGCCGGAGATCTCCTCCCAGATGTTCTTGTTCGGATCGAGCGGACGGTTCTGGTCCACATACGCCAGCTTCACCGTCTCTCCGATGGTGATGATGCCGGAATCGGGTTTCTCCTGTCCGGTGATCATCCGGAAGAGCGTTGTCTTTCCTGCGCCGTTCGGTCCGATCACACCGATGATGCCGCCGGGAGGAAGATTGAAATTCATGTTCTCATAAAGCAGATTGTCGCCGTATCCTTTGGCGACGTTCTCTGCGTTGATGACCACATCGCCGAGACGGGGACCTTTCGGGATGAAGATCTCGATCTCCTCGTTCCGCTTCTCGTGTTCTTCCGAGAGCATCTGTTCGTACGACGAGATACGCGCTTTGCTCTTGGCGTGGCGTCCTTTCGGGTTCATCCGGACCCACTCCAATTCCTTCTTCAGCACTTTCTGACGTTTGGATTCCTGCTTTTCCTCCACTTCCAGCCGTTTCGATTTCTGCTCCAGCCAGCTGGAATAGTTCCCTTCGAACGGTATCCCTTCACCGCGGTCCAGTTCCAGGATCCAACCGGCCACATTGTCCAGGAAGTACCGGTCATGCGTCACCGCCAGTACGGTTCCTTTATACTGAGCCAGATGCTGTTCCAGCCATGCGACCGATTCCGCGTCCAGATGGTTCGTCGGCTCGTCCAGCAGCAGCACATCCGGTTCCTGCAGCAGCAGCCGGCAGAGCGCCACGCGGCGGCGTTCACCGCCGGAGAGGACGGTCACGGACGATTCGCCCGGCGGACAGCGGAGCGCGTCCATCGCCTGTTCCAGTTTACTGTCCAGGTCCCACGCACCCAGCTGATCGATCTTCTCCTGCAATGCACCCTGCTTCTCGAGCAATTTATCGAAATCAGCATCCGGCTCGGCGAATTTGGCATTGATCGCCTCGTATTCTTTCAGCAGGTCCACGGTCGACTGCACCCCTTCTTCCACGATCTCTTTCACCGTCTTTTTCGGATCCAGTTCCGGTTCCTGGGAGAGATACCCGAAGGTGATCCCTTTCTGGGACTGGATCGTGCCGAGATAATCGGTATCCACGCCGGCGATGATGCGCAGCAGGGTCGATTTACCGGCACCGTTCAGACCGAGCACACCGATCTTTGCACCATAATAGAATGAGAGGTAGATATCCTTCAGTACTTGCTTGTTCGGTTTGTGGACCTTCCCGACGCCTACCATCGAGAAAATGATCTTCGTATCGCTCACTGCCGTTCCTTTCGTCAACTCCGTTGTATCGCATGCGTGTGAAATTTCGTCGATGAATATACCGAAAAAATGAATCAAATCGAACCGATTTCCTCATGTGATGAGCTGCTTCCGTTGATCCGGTGTTCTGTGGGATATGACACAGAGGCATTCCGTTACCTTGCTTCTGGCAGTGCAGTTACGTATTTTCTCAAAGAATATTACCTCACTTTGGTGCTGACATCCTATGGAACAATCACTGCTCACGGTCGAGAACCTGAGGTTCAATTCCGCTTTCAAGTATGTTGCGGATATGAATCTGAACGCCATCATGAAGATGTGCAAAGAGGAGAAGTTTGCCGCCAACACGCAGATATTCCAGGAGAATACCCGCGGAGAGCGGCTCTATTTCGTATTGGACGGCCGTATCAAGATCTCCAAAGTGACCAAGTACGGCGCTGAGACTGTGCTGGCGTATCTGACCAAAGGGGATTTCTTCGGCGAGATGGAACTGCTGGACGATCAGGTCCGCTCCGCCCGCACCACGGCGGTCGAACCGACCACCTGCGCGAGCATCAGCAAACAGGACTTCGACAACATGCTGAAGTCCAACAACATCATCCAGCTGAATATCCTGAAGAGCATGACCAAGCGGCTGCGGAGTGCGGACGCCACCATCGTGAACGAGCTGGACCGGACGGTGGAGATCAGCAAGCAGCATATCGCCAAACTGAACATGCTCATCGACGCGGCGAAGACCATCAACTCCTCGCTCGATCTGGACAAACTGCTGGACATCATCCTTGAGACCGCCATCAAATCGATCGCGGCGGACCGCGGAACGCTCTATCTGGTGGATGAACTGAAGGGAGAGATCTGGTCCAAAGCACTGCGCGGAACGGAAGTGATCGAGATCCGACTTCCGCTCGGCAAAGGTCTGGCAGGTTACGTCGCCAAGACCGGCGAGATCGTCAACATCCCCGATGCGTACAACGATCCGCGATTCAATCCCGAAGTCGATAAGAAGTCCGGCTACCGCACGAACAACATGCTCACCATGCCGATGCGGAACCGGGACGGGAAGATCATCGGCGTCTTCCAGATGCTGAACAAAAAAGGGGGCCCGTTCACCCCGCAGGATGAGGAATTCCTGAACGCCCTCTCCATCCACGCTTCCGTTGCGATCGAAAATGCACGACTGGCGCAGGAGATGGTGCAGAGCGAGCGGCTCTCCGCCGTGGGACGGATGGCGAGCACCATCATCCACGACATCAAGAATCCGATGGGAACGCTCCGCGTGTATGCGCAGGTGATGAAGAAAAAGGGGGGCAATGAGGAGGTCTCCAAACTCGCGGATGAGATGATCCATCAGGTGGACCGCTTCGTGAACATGGCGCAGGAGATCCTGGACTTCAGCAAAGGGGTCAGTTCCACGAACATCGAAGAGGTGCAGTTCGAGGATGTGATGGAAGGGGTGCTGATGTTCATCGAGAAGGACCTGACAAAGAACAACATCAAGCTGGAGAAGAAACTCGCCTTCAAAGGAAGAGTGAAACTGGACCAGGACAAGCTGGTCCGCGTGTTCTATAATATTGCCAGCAACGCTCGGGATGCCATGCCGCAGGGCGGCACGCTGACCGCCACTACCGAGGATATCGGCGGCATGGTGAAGATCGAGTTCATCGATTCCGGCACCGGTATGCCGGAAGAAGTGAAGCGGCGCATCTTTGAACCGTTCGTCACCTACGGCAAGAAGCACGGCACCGGTCTCGGAATGTCCATCGTAAAGAAAGTGGTGGACGACCACAAAGGAAAGATCGAGATCGAAAGTGAGGTCGGGGTCGGCACCACCATCCGCATCATGCTGCCGACGATGCAGGCGTGACCGCGCTGCTCCGCACGAAGGCGTAAATGAAATAAAAAACCCGGACCAAGGTCCGGGTTTTTTATTTGTACATCAACAATGATCGTGTGGTCAGGACAGCATACCTGCGACAGCCTCTGCAGCCGTGTACCCG